>VXRC01000006.1 GCA_009838645.1 Gemmatimonadota bacterium
TCGTTGTACCCCGCCCGGATGAGCCCGCCCTCCGTCAGCGAAAGGGGCGGATCGTCCACCAGGGCCCGCTCGAGTTTTTCCGCCAGGGGCCGAAGCTCCCGCAGTCCGTCCCGGAGGCCGGCGGACAACCCGGCCTTCAGGCCAGAGAGCTTCTCCTTGATGACCGGGATGACGTGCAGGGCGGCCTTCAGCGCGATCAGGTCGCGGGCGTTGGCGCGCTCCGACCCGACGCGGGCGGCCATCCGTTCCATGTCCCCCATGGACTTGAGCAGGCCGGCGAATTCGTCCCGCGCCCCGTGTTCTCCGTGGAGTTCGCCTACCGCTTCCTGGCGGGCCAGGACGGCTTCGGTGGAGACCAGCGGCCGGGTGATGGCCTGGCGCATGAAACGGGCGCCCATGGGCGTGTACGTCCGGTCCATCACGGAAAGGAGCGTACCCTCGCGGCCGCCGTCCCGCAGCGAGGTGATCAGCTCCAGGTTGCGCTGCGTCGCCGAATCCATGAGCATCGCGTCGGCGATGTCATGGCGCGCCATCGTCTTCAGGTGGGCCAGCCGGTTCTTCTGGGTCTCCCGCAGGTAGACCAGCATGCCGCCCGCCGCGCAGACGCCGGCGGTCATTTCATCGCATCCGAAGCCCTTGAGCGTCAGCACCTCGAAATGATCGAGCAGGGCCTGGAGCGCCTGGTCGTAGTCGAAGGCCCACTCCTCGAGCCGGCTGATCGCGATGTCGGGGAAACGCGGTTGAAGCAGCGCCTCGGCCTGCTCCGCCCGGTCGTAGGACACGATCGCCTCGGCGGGGTCGAGGCGGCTCAACTCGCTGAGCAGATCGTCCTCGCCCAGTTCGGATACTCGGAACTCGCCCGTGGACAGGTCCAGAAAGGCCATGCCGTAGGCGTCCTCGTCGAAGGCGAGGGCGACCATGTAGTTGTTCTCGCCGGGATCGAGGGTCTGCGCCAGCATGGTCGTCCCCGGCGTGACGACTTCCACCACGTCCCGCTTGACCACGCCGCGGGCCTTCTTCGGGTCTTCGACCTGTTCGCAGACGGCCACCTTGTATCCCGATCCCACGAGTTCGGCGATGTACTTCTCCACCGCGTGGTAGGGCACGCCGGCCAGCGGCGTCTTCTCCGCGCCCCCGGCGCCGGAATTGCGGGCGGTCAGCGTGATGCCCAGGACGCGGGAGACCAGCTTGGCGTCGTCGTCGAAGGTCTCGTAGAAATCCCCCATGCGGAAGAAGAGAATCGCATCCTTGTGCTGATCCTTCATCCTGGCGTATTGCGCCATGGCGGGGGTCAGCGTTCCTTTGGATCGGGGCATGGGCGGGATAGGTTTTATGGCTGGCTGCCGGCTTCCGGCCGGCTCGAAGCGACCGGGGTTCCGGCGTGGAAAACCGCACTGGATCCGACCGCTTCCATGCGTCGGAATGCCGCGTGCGGAAGTTGCATTTACGATGCTTGAACGATAGCCATGCCAGCCCCTTGCGTCAAGGTGTTTCTCCCTCGCGTGACCGGCCGGATAGGGCCTTGCGGGATGGGGTGAAACGGCCTATTGGAGCGGCGCCGCCGGGCGTTCAATCCGCCCTTGACTTTCGGGGCCTGAAACGCGACTATTCAGTATGAGCTATGTGCCCAGGATACTCGCCTTTGCCGGCAGTGCGCGGACCGGGTCATTCAACCGAAAACTGGTCGGTATCGCGGCGCGCGGCGCGGATGAAGCCGGGGCCGAAGTCGACCTGGTCGACCTGCGCGACTATCCCATGCCGCTGTACGACGGCGACCTGGAAGAAAAGGAAGGGCTACCGGAGAACGCAGTCCGCTTCAAGGCGCTGATGATGGCAAGCCAGGGCCTGCTGATCGCCGCGCCGGAGTACAACAGCTCCATCACGCCCCTCCTGAAGAATACGATCGACTGGGCATCGAGGCCCGCGCCGGGCGAGGAGAGGCTGGCGGTCTTCCGAAACAAGACGGCCGCGCTGATGAGCGCGTCGCCGGGGTCGCTGGGCGGTCTGCGCGGACTCGTGCACGTGCGATCGATCCTGAGCAACATCCACGTGATGATCCTGCCGGACCAGGTGGCCGTTCCGGGCGCGCACGGCGCGTTCACGGAAGACGGGCGTTTGAAAGACGAGAAGCGCCAGGCGGCGGTGGAGGGATTGGGACGCAACCTGGCGGAGACGCTCGGGAGACTGCACGGGGCCACCGCATTAAACAGGAATGCGTAGGAGGATCGGTCCGACTTGGGTCAGCAAAACGGCCTGACGCGCATCGGTCTTAATCGGCCTGGTTCGCCAGCAGGGGCAGCACGGCGGATTCCAGGTTCTCGTAGGACATGTAGCCCACGTGCTTCTTCCGGACCATCCCTTCCCGGTCGATGATGAAGGTGGTCGGAATGCCGTAGATCCCGCCGAACTCGGTGGCGGCCTTCTGCGTGGTGTCGATGAGGGACAGGTAGGTCATGTTCATTTCCTCGACGAAGGGCTGCACGATTTCCGCGCCTTGTTCGTCGAGGGCGATGCCGATGATCTTGACGCCCTGATCTTCGTATTTTTCATGGAACGCCTGGAAGTCGGGGATCTCGTCGCGGCACGGAGGGCACCAGGTGGCCCAGAAATTGACGACCCGGACCTGGCCCTCGAACTGGGCGATGGTGAATTCGTTCTCGTCGGCGTCCATCAGGGCGAATTCCAGATCGACCGAGTAGGGATTCGCGGACATGGGATTGTCCGCATCATATATGACGGCCACTTCGGGAGATCTCATTTCGCCTACGATGGCCGAGATCAGTCCGGCCAGGATCAGGATCGCGGCAAGGACGTAGATGATGCTGCCCCGGGATTTCGTTTCCATGGTTTCTTACCGCCTGGGAAGGGTGAATCCGGTCCACGGAACGTCTGCGAAAGTCAATGAAATATAGCGGGAAATCCCATGCAGGGCAAGGGAAATAGGGGACTCGAGCGATGCGTACAAGACGGATAAGTTCAAGATCATGGAAAGTCTTGATGACCGCTGCGCTGACGGCAGTCTTGCATACGGGGGCGGCCGTTGCGTTGACGGCAGTCATGTACACGGGAACGGCCGAAGCGCAGGGAGGTGGTACGGTGGATCATTCCGTGTACGACGGTCTGCTGAAGAAGTATGTCGACGACCTGGGCATGATCGACTACCGGACCTGGAAGGCCCGCGATGTGGGCACGCTGGACGGCTACCTGGAGATGATCAAGGGCGTGGACCCAGCTGGACTGAAGGACCGGAACGAGGTCTTCGCTTACTGGATCAATACTTACAACGCGCTCACGATCCGCGGGATGCTGCACTTTTATCCCACCAGCAGCATCAGGGATCACGTCAGCCTGCTCGGGTACAGCATCTGGAAGGATTACAAGATCGAGATCCAGGGCAGGGAATATTCGCTGGACGATATCGAGCACAACATCCTGCGCAAGATGGACGAGCCCCTGGTCCATTTCGCCCTCGTGTGCGCCTCCATAGGATGCCCGCCGCTCATGACCGAAGCATTCACCGCGGACGACGTGGAACGGCAGATGAAAGCGAATACCCTTGTCTTTTTCGCCGATCCCAGTAAGTTTCGAGCCGATCCGGAGGACAACACCGTCTGGCTTTCGCCGATCATGGACTGGTACAAGGACGACTTCGGGGAGAACCAGCGGGAGGTCCTGGATTACATCGCCCCCTACGTGCCCGATGACGCGGCCCGCGCGTTGCTGAAGCGGAAAGACGTGGACGTCGACTACCTGCACTACGACTGGGGCATCAACGAACAGTCTCCGGAATAAATGAATCCATGAAAAAACCACACGCGCCGTGTCGCAGTTAGACCCTGGCGAAGGTACAATCGAGGGATCCGGCGAAGCCGCTGCCGAGGACGCAGGCGAAGGCGCCGGTGAAGACGTTGCCGAGGCCACCAGCCAGAAGCGGCAGTTCGTCAAGCCGGTCATTCTGCTCGCGATCGCCTTTTCCGGCTTTCTGGCCTACAGCTTCACGCCCCTGGGCAACTATCTCCAGCCCGTCGTGATGGAGGGGTTCTTCGAGTCGATCGAGGGATTCTGGTGGGCGCCCCTGGTGTTTATCGGCGTCTATGTCCTTCTCACCGTGCTGGGCCTGCCGATGGTGATCCTGACCTTTTTTGCGGGTTTCACCTTCGGCGCCCTGGAAGGCGCGCTGTACGTCATGATCGGCGCGAACATCGGCGCCAACCTCGCCTTCGACCTGGCCCGGTACCTGGGCCGCGATTTCGTATCCCGCTACATAAAGGGGCCCATTGACCGGATCGACCGTCGACTCCGTAAAAAGGGGTTCCTGCGCATGCTCCAGCTCCGGCTGATCCCGGTCATCCCCTTCAACGTGCTGAACTTCGCCGCCGGACTCTCCGGTCTACGCAAGCTTCATTTCGCGCTGGCGACTATGATCGGGATCACACCGGGCACCTTCATTTACGCCTATACCGCGGCGTCGCTGATGCAGGTCTACCTGGCCGGCGCAGAACTCGACGAGGTGACGCGCGCCGCCCTGCGCTCCTCGGCCCTGACCAACCTGATTATCGCCCTCGCCCTGCTCATCACCATCTCCCTGGCTCCGGCCATCTACCGGAAGCTTCGCGGAAAACCGATTCAGGCGGAATAGGGTGCCGGACGGTCAGCGTCGTCGGCCAGCCAGCGTCGTCGGCCAGTCTCTGATGGGGCTCGGCCATCGGCGACGGGCTGTCACTGGTGGCGACCGGTCACTGACTAGCCTGATCAGGAATCCCCGAAACGGATAGAGAACAGGTCCGCGTCCTTCAGCACGAAGCGCAGGCGGACCGGCGTGCCGTTCAGGCGGGACAGGTCGGCCTTGCCGCCCGGACCATTGCCCCCGCGCCACGCGACCGGGGCGTCAAGATCGTCTCCGAACAGCGGTTCCATGTCCCCCGCGGCGAAACCATCCAGGGGACGGCCCTCCGCATCCTGGATCTCCACGGACACACTTCCAACCGCGGACGTCGAGTAGTTGATAAACAACGTCGATCCGGAGAAGGTCACTGGCTTCGTGCGCAGTTCGCCGCCGTGGTATCCCGCCCGTACCGAGGCGAATCCGTGGGGGCGGACGGTTACTCGCCGCACGGCGTTGGTGTTCCAGCCGTAGTGTTCGGCGACGTACATGGACCACTCGTCCGGCGCTGTCGGAATGATGCCCGCGGCCGGCGTCTGGTTGCGATGGGTCCAGTTTCGCTGGTCCAGGCCGGCCCTCAGCCAGGCGTCCATGAACGTGCGATCCCAGTGGACGCCGTCCCGGCTCGTCATGAACACCGCGTCGGAGATCCCGCCGCCCGGGTAAACCATGCCCTCCGTATCCTTCGTCCGTTCCGGCACGAACCGCATGGGGAAGGACAGCAGGATGTGTTCCGCCCCGGGGCAGAGCGTGGTGGCGTTGGTGTAAAAATGCTCGAAAGGAACGCCTTCGTCGTACACGTGATGCTCGGGCGAGGTCCAGTGGATGAAATCATCCGAAGTGCAGCTCTGTATTGCGCGGACTCCGACGCCGTCGTCTCCGGTCTGTTCGAAGTACCGGCTGAATATGCGGTAGCAACCCACATAGTCGTCCCACATGGGCACGTTCACCGAATCGAAAGCGCCCTCGATCTTGAGGGGACCGTCCACGATGGATTCCCAGACGAGCCCATCGGGAGAAGTAAACCCGAACAGCCTGTTCCTGCCCTCTCCGCCGATGGCCTTGAAACGCTGTTCGGGCGGCGCGGACGGATTGCCGTCCAGAAAGACGCAGAAGTTGTGCGCCTGGGCGCCCCGGATGAGGATATTGTTGTCCGTGGAGCCCTCCGCCGCCACCAGGCCCAGGCCGGGCCGCTCGAAATGAATGCCGTCGTCGCTGACCAGCAGGTTCGTCGTCTGCGTCTGCGCCCAACCCTCGGGCAGATCCTCGTGCTTGCCCGTGGGGTGGTAGCCGCGGTAGTACACCCGGATCTTACCGTCGGCCTGGACCAGGTTGTAGCAACCGGTGCAGGCGTTCTCCAGGGGTTCGACTACGCGGAAGACGGTCTCCTTTCGGACGGGTTCGTGCAGGTGCAAGCGTGCACCGGAAAGACTGTCGATCAGGTAGGGATCTACGAAGAGTTCACGTTGCGATCCCAGGGCGATGGGCGTCATGGGTGGTCCTTTGTGGGTGGGGGGTTCGACGAAATTAAAATCGCTAGAAATCACGCTGTAGTCTAGGCTGTCGGACAGACTCCATATATGTCGATATGAATCCTCGTCCGTGTTCTGTAAGCCTTACCGTTATTATGTAATATCCTCCAATTAGTATTACAAGCACTCAACATAGGATCTGCGTGCCCCGTTCATATATCGGATCAGAATCCCAATTAACGCACACGTGACCCTTGACCTGTCACCACATACATTTTTTATTTTGAATATTCAGACATCTGGAATACTGAATTGCCTCGCTGGAATCTCTACGGCCTACGGATCGCTGTGAGTCCATTCGCCTTCGAAGACAACAGGAATCAATACGATGGACATCAAACTCGTCGTAGCCGTAACTGACGGGAATTGGTTCAAGACGCTCCGACAGAAGCCGCATCTGGACGAAGTCAACTTCTGGGCGCCCTCTGCTACGAACTTCAACGCGCTTCGGCCCGGCGAGCTGTTCCTTTTCAAGCTGCATGCACCTTACAATGTGATCGTTGGCGGTGGCATTTTTGCCTATTCCAATGTGCTACCCTGTTCCCTCGCATGGGAAGCGTTCGGGGAAGCGAACGGCGCCGATTCGTTGCAGGAAATGCGAAATCGTATCTCTCGGTATCTTCGGAACGTCGACCCGCATGAGCCGAGTGACTTCAAGATCGGATGCCGGATTCTAACCCAACCCTTTTTCCTCGAGGAATCCGAGTATATCGAGGTGCCGCCGACCTGGTCACCGAACATCGTGTCGCTTAAGACATTCAGTACCGGGGAATCCGACGGGCGGGCGTTGTGGGACGAGGTAAACGCCCGGTTGAAATTCCGCCAGTCGACCGGCCTGATGACAGATCCAGCAGGCATCGTAGCCGATCCGGCCGGGAAATCCCTTTTTGGCAAACCGCAACTGGTAAAACCGCGACTCGGTCAAGGAGCATTCAGGGTGCTGGTAACCGATATTTACGAACGCCGCTGCGCGGTTACCCGTGAGCGGACGCTGCCTGCCCTGGACGCCGCGCATATTCGACCTTTCAGCGACGGGGGTCTTCACGAAGCGAGAAACGGGCTGTTACTCCGGCGGGATATACATGGGCTGTTCGACTCCGGATACGTTACCGTTACCCCGGATCTTCGCTTCGAGGTCAGTGGACAGGTCCGGGAGGAATTCGAGAACGGACGGGATTACTATGATATGCACGGTAACCGGATCGTCGTTCCTGACAAGGTAGCGGACCAGCCGGATCCCAAGGTGCTATCCTGGCACAACGAAAAGATCTACAAAGGGTGATGGACTGCCATGAACGTTGAAGGTAGTGGTTTCAAGATGAGAATGACCGCGTTCGATCACGTGCGGCGACTGAGTGAAGCCCACGGTCACCTTACAAGAAGCCAGTTAAACCAGGGGTTTTTGTTTGAAGGAAAGCGTATTCCCCTGGTCAATCCGCAACGAGGGATTTTCAAGCCTCGACAAATGCGGTTTTTACTTTCTATCACTACTGTGGTTCCTAAATCCGGCGGAAGGATAAAGTACGATGATCAGCGGACACTGGTCCATCGGCGGATCTTTGAGGGCGAGGAAACCTTAGACTATGCGTTTATGGGTCAGAACCCAGAATCAGCGGAAAACCAGTGGCTAAAGGAGGCCTGGAAGAATCGGATTCCCGTGATCTACTTTCTCGGTGTTTCTCCCGGTCTTTATCAGGCGATCGTCCCCACCTTTATCTCTGGATGGGATGGATCCGCCCTCAAGTCCTCACTAATCATCGGAAACCCCTACCAAGAGGGGTTCGAAGAACCGATTAACGCGAAGGAACGTCGATATGCACTGCGCCTCGTTAAGGAACGCCTACACCAAGATACGTTCCGCGATGCCGTCCTACACGCATATCGTGGCCGTTGCGCAATCACCGGCCTGCCGGAAACGCAGTTGCTGGACGCCGCCCACATCATAGCGGATGGTGACGAAACCTTCGGACAACCCATCGTACCAAACGGACTGGCCCTGTCCAAGATCCATCACGCTGCCTTCGATGCCCACCTTATCGGCATTGATCCCAACTACCGACTGCACGTATCCGAACGGCTGTTAGAAAAGAAAGATGGTCCCATGCTCCAGGCACTCAAGCAGCTCGACGGATCGGGGCTGCACCTGCCGTCACGCACAATAGATCATCCAGATCCGGAGCGATTGGAACGTCGGTTCGAGACCTTCAGGAAGGCGGGGTAAGCGAAGCCCGGGGTATTTTCTAATTTGTGCGTTATTGACGGATTTACGAGATCTGCGATTGTATTTACTCACTCCGGTTCAAAGTACCCTTCATCTATGCGTTTGATAGTGTAAGATACCTCTTCTCGTACCCCCACATCATAGTCAACCATTAGTTCGGCCAATCTGTCCCCGTCAATCAGTACAATATGCTTAGGGCTCTGATTCGCTACTTCCCGAGCAGGGGGCGTGAAATCCGAGGTTGTTACAAAGATTCCTTTTGATGCATGTTTCGCGTCTAACGCGCCTCCAAACTCCAACATGTCGCTAGTTCCCACCTTATGATCAGAAGCGAATCGTTTGGCTTGAACATAAACCTTATCAAGCCCGAGTTTGTCTTCGCTGATGATACAATCGATACCTTTATCACCCGGTCCTCCTATGACCTCTCCCGATTCAGGACCACCGTAACCCATTGCTGTCAATAAGTCCAGTACCAGATGTTCAAAAGTAGATGAAGACACATTGTATACCCGGTTCAATATATCTCCTTTCAAGGCTTCCTTTATGGTCACATATGCTTGTTCAAGGTGTTCAACTGGCGATTCAGAAATTGGGGAAGATCCAGCATCGTCACCGGTATCAGATGTCTCCTGGCTCACCTTGCTCCCCCATGACCGGAAGGATTCAAAGCGTCTCAGGATTTCGACAGTAATATGGGAGGGATTTTGACTTAAGAGTTCCTTCCCTTCTTCGGTCAGCTTGTATGTCGCATGTTTGACTCGTTCGACTAACCCAGCCTTTAACATGAAGGTTATAGCCCAACTGAAACGAACTTCAAGTTTTGTATTTCCGCCGCTCGGTGTCAGCTCTTTCAGGTCATTCTCTTCCAGCGCCAGAGATCCAATTACATCTTCACGTATATTGCTCTTCTTCATTTCAGTATCAGCCAACGCCAGAGACTTAAGAATCGGCAACATGAGTGTATAGTGATCTGGAACGGGCATAGCCAGACTCCTGTACTGGTGGGGTATCAGATATACTTAACGTGTTATGTAGATTCCGCGACATAGAGCGTCAAATTTCAGACGCTCAGGAGTTCACGGAAGACCCAGTGATTGCAGAGAAAACGGCCGTGGTGGGTGGATCTTGTGACGGAGAATGGCGACTTCACGGAAATTCGGTCATAATAACATTCAGTAACGCCAGTTTTCATGTGCGAGAGGCGCACTGTTCAATTCGTCCCGGTACAAACGCCACTGAGGAAGATGCTCATCCATCAGTGCCGTGAAACGGTCGTTATGTTTGCGTTCGATCAGGTGGATCATCTCGTGTACGAGGATGTACACCAGGCAGGATGCAGGTTTTTTTGCCAGTTCTAAGTTCAACCAGATACGTTTTGCTTCAACATTGCAAGAGCCCCAGAGGGTCTTCATCCTCTTGATTTGTATTTCGTTTACTGTAACACCGGTTTTACGTTGCCAATCGTCCTTCAACGGTACTAGTTGATCTCGCAGTTGCCTCCTGTACCACAGATGTAGTACAGCTTCCCGTTCGTCCCGGTTGGCATTCGGCCGGAAGCGTATTTCCATCCTCGTGTTGTTTAACAGTCGGACACCAGGTGGACCATCGAACTCACTCGCCTGTAACCGGTAGCGACGACCTCGATAGTAATGACTTTCACCCGACACGAACTCTCGCTGAGACTGTCGGACTTGCTTTTCGAATTCGGCCTGTTTCTTCCGGATCCATGCCAGACGTGAAACAACCGCCGCCCGGACGGCATCGTCGTCGAAATGCAACGGTGCGGCCACGCGGACTCTGCCGTTCGGTGGATACACGCCGAGATGCAGGTTTTTGATGTCCTTTCGGACGATCTCTATCGCTGTTCCTCGTACTTTGATGAGGTGACTACTCAATTCAGTATTCATCCTGGTGCTTTGCGATATCAAAAATCGCATTTACGAGGTCTTCGTTGCCGTCGAGTTCCGACTTGATGGCGTTACGGACCTCTCGCTCCTTTATTGTATGCCCCCTCCATGCATCTTTCTTTGCGTGTCTGATGGCTTTGTCTATTGCCAGAGCCATCGCCTCCGAAACGTCCTCGTCTGATTCGACGGGGAAATCCGGCGTATGTTGCTTCACCACCAACCCGTCTACTCCAACCAAATTGTCGTACAGGGACATTAACGCAGAGGTGTTAATAGTTGAAGGATAGGACTCAGAAGCTTCGGTCTCCGGACTATGAACTTTTTTAGCTAGTTCGACCATCTTGGCGAGGTATTTTTTGTATTCCAGTGCTTCCTGCTTACGCTGGCGAATCAGATCGTCCAGTAATCGCGACATTTTCTTATAGTACTTCGGGTTGACCGGTGTCTCATCGATAATCAGTCGGCGGACGTTATTCTCAATGGTCGAACTTACGGCTTCTTTGTCCTCTTGCATGGATTCAGGTAGCATATCGACTGCGTCTTCACCATCTCTGACAATCAGTTCTACCAGGGTCATATCGTCGAACGTGGAGACTTTCTCGCTTTCCTCTGCCTGGATGTAGGTATCAAGTAGATGGCGCATGGCGGGCTCAAACATTTTCATATCGACAAAGTCGCCGCTGTTTAACTTGACCTCTTTCCGAGCCTTCTCAAAGTGGTCCACTTCGGTCCGTATCTCCTTGGTCTCGGCAACGGAGTAGCCAGCTTCCTCCATCTCGTTTGCCAGGTTTGCATATGCGCGCAGGAAAGCCGCCACAGATTTATAGAATGCGACGCGTTTCGGTTCGTTTTCTTTTAGTTGTTCAGCGTTCCCACTTGTCGTGCCACAGAAGTACTTGATATATGCGGAAGTATCGCGCGGTGGTTCGACGTGTTCCGTCAGTGCCTTGATTGCCTCCCTCGTCTCCTCCAACCGCTCACGACCTTGTTGCAGCCGGTCTTTAAGTAATCCTTTTACATCTTCAGCATCGTAGCCATCGAACGCCTCGCCGGTGTAGTCTTTGATCGATTGTTCCAGGGATCGGAAGAGATCTTTATAGTCGATTATGTATCCGTAATCCTTGTCATCACCGTCAAGACGGTTGACCCGGCAGATCGCCTGGAACAGTCCGTGATCCTGCATATGTTTGTCGATGTAAAGACAGGTTGCAGAAGGTGCGTCAAAACCCGTCAGTAGCTTGTCTACCACGATCAATAGCTTCATTTGGCCGGGACTTTCGATGAAGCGCTTCTTGACTTCCTGCTCAAACAAGTCGGCCTTGTGCATTGCAGCGTCTTCGGGTTCGTTGAAGTAGTCCGCGAGCATCTTACGGTAGACGTCGTATTTTTGTATCTTCTCAGTAAGCCCTTCCCCCGTCTCCTCCCCTTTTATGTCCGCGATGGCCGGTCGATAGGAGGTTATGATGGCGCACTTTCCCTCCAGGCCATGATTCTGAAACATCTCATAGATGCGACAGGCCGAGTATATGCTGTCCGAGACAAGCAACGCGTTGCCCCGATCACTCTTAAGTCGGTCACGCGTCTCCATGTCCAACAGTATGTCCGCCACGATTTTCTCCAGCCGGTGCTGTGAACTCAGTACCCTCCGCATCGTGCCCCAACGCTCCTTGAGTTGAGCCTTCGCCACGTCGCTCAACCCCTTGGTCTTGGCGTCGAACCACTGATCAACCTTCTCCTGAGAGGTGATGTTCTGATCTATGTCGCGCGCCTCGTAACGCAGATCCAGTACCACACCATCGTTCACCGCTTCGTCGTACTTGTAGGTGTGTATGTAGGGTCCGAAAGTCTCGATACTACGTCTTTTGTCATCCCTTAGCAGCGGTGTGCCAGTAAACCCGATAAGTGTAGAATCAGGAAGTAACTGTTTCATGGCTCTGTGGAGTTTGCCGGACTGGGTTCGATGGCATTCGTCGACAAAGACGAAGAGTTCTCCCTTGGCCTGGAAGTCACTGGGAAGGTTCTTCCTGATATCGTCGAGGTATGAGTCGATGTCGCCTTCCTCCGACGAACTGAATTTGTGTATCAGAGAGCAAACCAACCACTCGTTAGATGAATTCAAGACGTGAACAAGGTCGGCACCGCTCTTGGTTCGATGAATATCCTCACTTACACCTTTGAAGACTTTCTCAATTTGCTCGTCCAGTTCGGTGCGGTCGGTGATGATAAGGACGCGTCCGCCGCTGACGTTCTCGCGTATCCACTTCGCCAGCCACACCATGGTCAGGCTTTTACCACTGCCCTGGGTGTGCCATATGACGCCTCCCTCGCGCTGGTTCACATGCTCCTGGGCAGCTTGAACACCAAAGTACTGATTGTGCCGACAGATCTTTTTGTTACCCGTGTCGAAGACGATGAAGTCGTGTACAATTTCCAACAGTCGTTTCTTGTCGCAAAGTTGGCTGAGTTCCTGGTGCAGTGGATATTCATCGATGGTGTTTGAGGATTCTTGTTCCTTCCAACGCAGCCAGTGTTTCTCTGGCGTTTCTATCGCACCGTAACGAAGTCCTTCCGTCTCGTTACCCGCCATAACCAACTGTACGGTTGTGAAAAACTGCCGGATGAACTCCTTCTTCTGGCTGTCGAGGTTCTGCCGGATGCCCTCGCTTACCGATACAATGGAGCGCTTCAGTTCCAGTACGCCTATGGCGATTCCGTTGACGTACAGTACAATATCGGGACGTCGTGTATTTTCACCGACGACTGTCACCTCTTCGGCGATGGCGAAGTCGTTGTTTTCGGGGTTTTCCCAATCGATCAACCATATGGTGACCGTTTGCTCACCTACTGCGGGTTGAATCTTCACACCGTAGCGGAGCAGTTCATAAATCTCGCGGTTGGCATCGTAGAGCGTTCTACTTCCGCCGAGTGCTGTCGCCTTGCCAAAAGAAATCAGAGTCTTGTCGATAATCCCTTTATCGTGACCCTGGCGCTTGAGCCAGTCTGTAATCAGTTCGTCCTCTACGTTGCTATTATCGTTACGAACCTTCCAATTACCGAGATAGGCGAAACCTAGCGTATCTTCAAACAACTCGACGACGCGTTGCTGTGTAAGGATCTCCTGTTCACCGACTTTGCTCATAGCGTCATGCTCTCAGACTTGGCATTTGTGGAGGCGGATAGGCTCTCATTGGTCTGGTAAAGAGCCCGGGACTTGGTCGATTCATTCCTGCGATAGTCTATGAAGCAGTCAAATGGACCAAGGGTTGATTACCTCAATTTCGCAGTATTCGAAATCTCTGACATTACGTGTTGCGACTGCCGCTCCATGACATCTTGCGATGGCTGCCAACTGGCAATCTGCATCACTGATCGGCTGCCCAATAGCTCGTCGATTGGCAGCGATTTTCGCGTACATACGTGCAGCATCGCTGTCAAAAGGTAAGATGCGCCGCACGAAAACCTTCTGGAGCAGAGTCTCTATTGCGATACTTAGCGTTTCACGACGCCTACCCATCGGTAGAATCTCCACACCATACCGTAACTCCGCTTCCGTGATCGCTGACAAGAACACGGCTGAAAAGGATTGTTCAGCAATCCAGTTCGTTACGGCAAGATTGGGTGTTGGGCGTGTAAACTCTGATACAACGTTGGTGTCGAGGAGTATCATTTCGTGCCAATCAACCTAACTCCGGAGGATCACGCATCGGCTTGCGAGGTGGTATGTCAAGTTCCACACCACCCAACGGCTCAAAACAAGCGCGTATAGCTTGTGCCAAGTTTATTGGAGAGTTGCGTTCACTCAGCGCCGTTCGCAGGATTTCCCGGGCTTCTTCTTCCATGGAATGACCATGCTCAGCCGCCTGGATGCGTAGTCGATGTTTTATATCTTCGCTCAGATTGCGAATGGTCATGCTAGCCATTTATGCCTCCTTTTATGCCATCTCGGATCATAAATTAAAGTGTTGATTGCATTGAAGTCAATGATATCGAATTTTCATTCTGCTTTGCACACCTATGACCAACGTTATCAAGAATCGATTTTGTTCAGTTTGTACTTACACAACCCCAACAGACTCTGTCATTCGCATATCCCGCAATACATTTTGAATGTAGTCATAGCATTAGTGTCATCGAACAACTGCGGGTAAACTAAACTCCCACATCGTCCAACGGACCGATCTTATCATTCGGTATGGGCAGGTTTGAAAGGAATCTCATTGGTACCTGAATGTTTGTAATTAACCTCTGGTCAATACGATTTGGATTCACTGGCATCCCTATGATCGTGTTCAAGCTTGAGGAATTGGTTTCGATCCAGTTTACCCTTCTCATATGCTTAAACAGCTCATCTTTCGCTTCTCCACGGAAACGACGGCAGATTTCACTGATCTCTGCGACTGTTCGGGCAAGTCTCAATCGTTTACACTCAATGATTAAGATTGCGCCATTTGGTTTCCAAGCCAAGACGTCAATATCTCCAAAGTCGGACGACGCACCTATCTGAGTCATCGGAATCTCGGTTCTGGTTTGCCATCCATTCGTACTCAGATGTTCAGCGACTGTGACAGTGAAGTCATGACCTTTCTTGTCTGTGATTCCGCCGATAAAACTTCTCATCTTATCCGATCTAAAAAACTCCTGAGGTAGGTACCCTTCTTCTAGGCAGTATAGTAGATAACGGAATCCCAACTGTAAGGTGCCAACTCCGAATATCACTGCGTCCGTGTCCTGTTTTCCGAAAACAAGTATCGGCTTAAAGACTATGGACAATCGACGACTGTAACGCCACGGTTGTATATCCCTGTTTGTCATCCCAGGCGGTGTAGAATCCCATTTGGGCCTGTGGAATATACTGAAAGCAGTGATGAGTGCATTGGTCGTGGTTTCGGAGAATCCCCTATTGGATGCAAGTCTGTTTCGAATTTCGCCAAGTGTCGTCTTGACAACGATATCATCATTATCTATCGCCATTTCGAAAATCTCTGCAAATCCGGCAACGGTATCTTGTAATGGTATTTGGAACTCGGCCTCAAACGCCTCGATGAAGTCCTCAGGGTATAGCTCCTCAACTGGTTTTGAAGATGGTCTGTTTTGATACTGAGTATGGTATTTTGATGCAGCATCCCCGAAATCATCGGTAGCGTATGCTTTCAAGAAAGGTTCGATTACAGTATTGATGAATTCATGTTCTATCGAGTAAGAGCCATTTTGGTGCAACTCTATCGGAGGATTGATCAGCTTGTTTTTGATACCGTCGGAATGAGCTGCGACTTCATGCATAAGGGCAGCTTTCGCTATAAACTCATCCAATTGCTCTTGTGAGAGTGGATTGCCTCCAAACTCCGGGCATTCACAAATCGCCATTTCCAATATGGTACGAGTCGACAAATCTGTGATGCTTCGCATTCCCTCACGTTCATGTACGGTACCATGCACATCGTCATCCGGTCCGTACAGCGCTTGAACAGCATTTGCAGTGCGACGCCAACGATTTCGGTCATGGAGGATGTTTTCGTGAACATATAACAAATTTCGCAATACTGAAGCTCGATCAAGAGTCTTCAATCTACTTCGTATCTGACTCCAGATCTTGGCAACGACTTTATTCAAAAAACATTTGCATGCGCTCCTCGAATCGAGATTACTCACGTAATCACTTGGTAGACAGTCCTCCGACAGTTTTAGTTTTGTAAAAGCGAAGTCCTCTGGTGCAAGCAATACTGGTTTCTTGTTATGTTTTTGTAATATTTGCTCGACTCTATCATAACTTGTCAGAACATGTATTATTCGTATACCTGCATCATTTACAATCCTGTCCGTTAGTTGCTCGACAATTTGTTCATCGAAGTCCGTGACTACTCTTGTATGTAGTCTGATGAGGGCTTTCGCAATATGCTTGACAACATATGTCTCACCGATGTTTTCAGGCTGCTGGAAGTACTTCAAGAGAACTGCCGGAAGCTCTATTACGGCAGTTCGGTTTTGTACTGAAATCCTCGGTTCAACAATTTCCGTTGCCGATTGTGCTTCTGCATCGACTTCGGGCATAACAACATCGGTAAGATCAAGGCATACTTCTATCGGTCCAGATTGCAGATTTGAGTTCTGTGACTCGTATTCGACCACAACCCTATAAAACAAGTCAATAAAACCATGCCAAAACTGAAAAGCATGGTTCCGAAATCCATTTCCCTTTTCGCGTAGGCGTAAACTAAACCAACTGGGACCTCGTCTTGTTTCAATCACACCTGCCAAGACGCCAGATAGGCCATGATCAATGCTTCCATATACCGGTCGAGTAGTAAGGGAATGAAAGTACGTATCTATATCGAGCCGTTTGACGTCTACATAAACTTCATTCGTAGTTCGGATTAAATGGCGGTCAAGGGTTCTTCTGCATTCTGTTCGTACATTCAGGGTATAACCGTCATCGACTAAAAAAACGGATCTTGGGCTTACTGAAAGCTCACGAGATACTATCTGAAAACCAGACCTTAGCCAGTAACAGAAAACTGTGTAGTCACCGGTGATACCTGTAAACTTAACTCCTTGTTTTTCTGCCCATTTTTTTTGATTGATGAATTTCAAAAACCGTATGATCGATTGGGCTGGATCATCTACCAACATGAGGAAATCCGAGATATGAATCACCGAAAGACTCCATCTGTTCGCCCAGTTCCGGAAACTCATACCGCAGTTACCTCCCAATCCACCTGTCACTAATAGGGTTGTTCCGTCGTTTTTACCTGGTGAAGCCATGCATCGGTCTACAGTGCGATTTAGGTAAGCGCATAGAGATTCCTCTGTTTCTTTTCGATATCCAATCAAACAGTCTAGACCTTCGTTGTGCAGTGGTTTCAAAGGGTAATTAAGGAGGACTACATGCAGGTACCGGTTTACGTCTACCTTCAACAACCAATCGTGAATTGGTAGATCCGTAGCCTCTGTGCTCAGTGATTCAGTGGAATCCGCTTTTTCCAATCTGTTTATACCTTCCAATTCGATCTGGTAAGACTGATAAGAATTCAACAGTTGTGCGAAGGTCGGCAGAAGCCCCAACGTTTGTAGCCTACCCAAAAGAAATCTCCTGATTGCAGGACCAACTGCATTCGGCAAAGCAAGAACCAGCATCTTACCAACTTTCAAAAGTGGGTATCGCTCAAGTGAAGTATGGCCTAAAGTCTCTGATAGAAGGAGTTTCCTATCGCGAGACTTGAGGATAAACGGTTCCAAAAAGGCGGGGTTAATCTGGTATGTGGTAAGTTCGTTTGAGGTGAAGGATACGAAGTTTCCTCTGTCGACAATCCGGGTCGTGGGCGACAACATACATGCTTCTTGTGGATACGATGGCTCAGAATGCCACCTTTGTAATCCAACTCTATCCGCGACAATTTCGCTCAATTTCAGTAACGTGAGTATCGGGGCGAGTAATCTCCCAAGTTCTGGTGTTACTTGTCGTGAGCATAGAATGTCGATAACCGTCTGTGTGAAGTAACAACTTGAAAGCCAGATACCCTCAAACAGCCGTCGATTGCCTTCGGGGGTTCTAACGTTTGTGATGAAAACATCCTCAGCCGGGTCTTCTGCAAACTTAAGGGACATATTACCTAGCAAATCGTTTAGCCAACGTTCTATTACTTTCAACGAAGGCTTACTTGTCCCTCGACAGTGGATAACTGCAAGATGAACAAGGACCTCTATACGAAGAGCATTCGCATGGAATGACGGTACGGTGAGTAGGCTGGCAATGCGACTTACGGTATCGCGTATTTTGTACTTCCGAAGGACCTTTGCAAGTTGCTTCAGTTCGGGGTTGTCGAGAGGAATCATCTATTACTCAGTCTAACTTTTCGTGGAATTAACCCATTAAACACGAGACCGGATCTAGCCTGTAACCTGAAAGTTCAAACTAGTTACTCGGTTTCTTTTTGGCGTAACTATGGGTTTTACTAGACTTACTCGACCAGTAAGGAGTTTTTGTATAATATCCGGTTTGACGCCGCGAGTTTAGTTTAAGAGGTGGTCAGTTGCGACGATCTCAACTTTCATGTCGGAGGTCATCGCAACTAACAGTGTAAATGTACGGTTTCGTGGTGGTCGGCGCTGTTCAGACTACGTCCTTTGTGGACCGATTCTTGAACTCCTCGCGCCATTTCTTCAGAGACTCCAAGTCTTCGCGCAGTTCCAGTTCTTCAGGAAGTGAGATCGGCACTTCCTGCGACTGACTGTGCTCGTAGCTCGAATACTTGGTCATCAGATCATCAATAAACTTACAATCTTCTCGACTGATTCTTACAAGCGGTCTAAGTCTGTTATCAGTCGTGATACTCCTTCGGTGACGGCGCACAACTTGATTCAGCAGGTCGTCTTCGACCGTGCGCTCCAATAGTTTACGAAAGTCAGAGCAAATTCCTTGCGCGAGACCTTGGTAGGCGGAAGCACCGCCCGTTTCGCCAGCCCTTTTGGCCTCGTCCAGACGCGTCAAAAGAATACCGTTGGCCTTTTTGGTAGTAGCATTCCAGACAGCATCATCAGCCGGGTGACCAGCGGATCCTGAAAAGGATTCAATGCATCGTTGCTTAAGGTTTCTACGCTTCCATTCTTCACCGACTTTTTTTGCAGCGTCCTCCATCGCACCATATAGGGAAAGCCGGTGTGTAAACACCAAAACTTGACGACTCCTTGCCAGTTGAACAAGACGAGTCGCCACGTGCCATTCGAAGTCTTGATCCAGCGACGAGATCGGATCGTCAAAAATGAATGGGGCCGCGTGGGGCTTCTCTGCCACATCGGCCAGAAACGCCGCTAGAGATACGACGCGACGTTCTCCGTCGCTCAGAATTTCTTCAGGAGCATTCTCCGTTTTCAATTCGACCCCCTTCAGACGAAGACCGTGTAGTGCTTGCCCTTTTACAGTCTTTGTTTTAATTAGTTCGACCTTTATTCGCGATGCGCCCAACATCCTGAGTTCTTGGTTGAACCGATCTACGTATGCCTGCGTGATTACTTTCTCGGCGACACGTCCTGCCTCAAGGGATATCTTTCGTGAGTTCGCAAATTGCTCCCATTTCTCATATTTTTTCACATTCTTTAGACGAGTGATTTCACATTTAATCGCAGTAGCTTGCTGCGCCGTCCAACGCAAGGCCTCCAAATTCAATTTGTCTTGAGTTGCCTTTTCCCGATCGAAGTTCTTCGCATCGTCATCATTTTGCAGTGCGTCTTGCTCAAGTAATTCGGCGCGTCGGTTTATTTCGGTCAATAGTTTATCGGGTGGTTCTATGGCAATGGCCTCCGCATCTTTCTCGCCGTTACGAAGATCGTTACAGGTATTGCCCACTTGGGTCCAGAAGGTACTTAGATTCTCGACCCAGCCCTCCTCGATCAGCCCAGCAGCCTGACACCTCGTACGGGTTCCCTCGTCATTCCATTGTGTCGGTAAGCCTTCCAGCAATCCGCTGTACGCTGTTTCAGCCGCCTTGGCTTCAATCTCTACTGCACCTTGGACAAAAGCTTCAAACTCCTGCAATCGAATTTGTGCTTCTTGAGCCAATTCCTGATGACAAAGAACGCACAATGCGCCGTTATCTGTAACAGGGAATTCTAATCCTGGATAAGCTGTCTGCGAATAAAGGCGTGCTGCCTTCCAAAGTGCATTCCAAGTTTCAGTCCCAATGCCATCTAATTTGGCACTTCCTAATTGGGCGGCAGCGGCCTCAGTAGCGATCGTACGTTTCAGATGTGCCTCCCTACGAGAATTTCGCAGAATTTCCAACTGTTCAGGGCCAACGGCGGTCGCGGCGTTTTTCAACTCTACTCCGAGTTGGTCGAGTTGGCTCTTTGTTTCACGTTTTTTAATCGCGAGCTTTTTCGGGTCGTCCGCATTTAGGCGTTCAGTCAGCTTCCTGAGTTCTTCTTCGCAATCTTTATCCCACTGTGTTAGACATTGGATCTCTTCCTCGCTAAGATCGTATCTCAGTGCAGCATACATTTTACCTGCGTTAGTAGTTCGGTATTCTGGCGGCATATCTGGGAGTGTGCTGACTAGAAGTTCCCGTTCATTTTGAAGTCTCGTTTTCACTTTGTCGCACACAGCTGCCAACGCCTCGAACAAAGTTACGGACGGTGGCGTGTAGGAGATTGCTTTCTCCTGGCTGATATAAAAGGTCGCAGCATCTGCGTCGAATACATCTACGGCGCGGAGGTCCTGTATCGGAGAGTCGTTTGCCTGCCATGTAGCCAACTTCTCGCTTCCAGCCAAACTGTAGAGAATCTGACATTGCTGCTTTGCAGGCCGACCTTCAAACACATTGAACTTGAGCGCCGTTGCATTGGATTTCCGCATGCTCGTTTAAGAATGCGAATGTAGCCGGATTTCCCGGAACCGTTGGGACCGTAGATTACGGCAAGATTTCCAGTACCGAAAGTAAGAGGACTTTGCGGGCACAGGTTTTCAATGCCGCAGATCTCGCCAATTTCTAGGAGGTGAACTTCTGTAGAGGAGGTAGAAGTCGTTCTTAAACCGTCGAATTTTCGGTGAGTTGTAATCTGCTGCCCAACTGTGGTCTTAAGAAGCTCAGTGATGGCTTGGATGTCGCTATCTGCCAAGTTGTTTGAAGCAAGTAGTTTCTCGACCGCTTCCTGAATCCAATCCTGTTGTTGGTGAAGCCAAGTACAAATCTCTTTCTCAATGTCAGGCATCTGCAGTCCTCTCTAATTCGACCAATCGTATCCGGCCGGTGAGGAGTTGCTGCATCATATTCTGTTTGACTAAGAGTGTCTTGTCCCGGCGATGTTCCAGTGCGGTGATCTCGTCGTCCATGTCGGACAATACGTTGACGATTGCTAATTGCTCCTCGTTCGAAGGTAAGGGGACTTGTAACTCTAAATAATCGGAGATACGGAGATTGGGATACGTAGATGCCTCAACCAAATACGGAAGGTTTTTCTTTATTCTGCTGGACACTAGTTGATAATACAAAAACCGCGCATCACAATTAGTAGGGCGAAGGAGCATTAGGAAATTGCTGAAAATGAACGTCCCGGCTATTCCGGCAGAGACATATCCAACTTTTCCGGTTTGAATGCTTGCAGCAGAACCACTTGACTTCACTACAATTAGATCCCCTTCTTTCGGCGAAAAACGTGCAACCTGTTGCTCAGTAAAGTAACGAATTCCCATCTCTTTGTTGTTCCAGCTGTCGTTAAGATTAATGTGGGTTGTGGTCGCAAAAGGCATTCCTATGAGTTGCTCAGACTGTCGGGCTACGCCGTAGATCCCAGCGGGTTCTAGGTGAATTAACTCACCCAATTGCTTCGTTTGCCACGTCTCATTGAATCCAGGGAGGCGGCACTCACCGGTGAGCAGACGCTGCATGACCGCATGCTTTAAAGCCCGTTTCTTGGCGATCAGCACTTCCTGCGCTTTGAGTAGTTTGTTTATGTCCGACAATACCTCGGCAATAGCGCGTTGTTCAGGCTCCGGCGGAACTGGTACCGAATAGCGTGCGACTTGAGGGGCTGTTAACTGAGGCACACCCGTGCTTTCGACAGCAAAACGGACTCCATGATTGATGTAATTGGAGAAATACCTGGAGTCCATTCTGATCTTTGGCTTCAACACCAGAAGCCTGCCTATCGCTACAAATGATGTATTTCTATAAAAAGCTACTCCCAAAGAGCCTCTCGCTGTGATAGTGATTGACCCTGGTTGGTTTTCTGTGTAGTCAGAGAATCCATAGAGGCCTTCCTGCGAAACACCGTTCGCGAAGATGGGATATGGATGACTATCGCTTTGCACATCGCTGGATCTTTGTGAGACCAAGTCGCCACCAGCCGTTGATTTAAACAATTCGCCGATTCTCATTACGTCCCATGCAGAAGGAATCACCCCCACTTCAGTCTGCTTGTAACCTGACGGCACCTCATCCGACCTGTCTGCCTGCGTGCGGTGCATCACAGCGGGCGCGGCATGCGAATAAGTATTTGCTGGTAACTCTGGGAACAGATCACTAAGGGCGTTACCCACAGTTTCTGGTTTCGTATTCATTATTTTAGCTCAATCTCGAAAGTCAGTCACACTGATACTCAAGACGTCGCGGGTCATGGTTCGTTTAGGATGGACTGTAATATATGTGAAACAGACCTCGCTTTTGCGCGTACAAGATTCTTTCTCATAGTGAAATCCCCATCCGCCTTAAGTGCCCCTCGACCTTTGCACCAAACGTCTCCACCTCCCGCTCCAATTCTGGCAACGGTTGGGCGTAGCGTTCTTCTAGTTCCCTCACGCGTCCGGCAAGCTGTTGTGTCAGTCCTTGCACCTCATTCTCGATTGCAGCCCGTATGCTCGCAAACCACTTGTCCTCGACCACCAGCGTCCTGATCTCATTTTCTGTGAGTGTTGTGTAGCGGGCCAGCACTTTCTCGTCCAAGAGTTCTTGGAGGATTTTAACTGCCTTAGTCACCTGAGTCTCGGCCTCGATTAGGGTCCTGCATTGCTTTAGGGCATCTTGTTCTTCCTCGCTCTCCGGCTCGAATCGGATAGCCTTGAGCCGCTGCGTGACACTGCTCTTGGTGACCTTGCCCTTGTCATTGACAACATCCGCTAGCAACCCCTCTTCACCTGTCTGCTCCTCAACGAACTCCTCCAGTTCCCGGCTGGCGATTTCATGCTTCGTCTGCAGGGCTTCGATTGCAGTTTGATCGCCGGTAAAGTACCGAGAGACGATCAGCTTCGGTGGAAGCAAATCCATCTTGTACTTTACGCGCTTGATCGTGAGATCCGGCAATTCTTTGACCTTTCGACCTTTGTCTTCGATGATGCTACGCGGCCTGATGGTTTCGTTCCAACCGTCCGTAGTAATCAGGTACACGTCGTCCTGCATCGTTTCGTCCCAATAGTCCATCAACCTCTGAAACACGTTATACGGATTGAGCAGTGGCAGGTCTGCGACACGAGTCAGCAGATCCTCTGCCAGGGTGCGAATGATCTCCCTCGGGTTAGTACCAGTTACCAGTCCCTTGAGAACGGCCTCGTGTACTTTACACCAATCGTCGAGTACAACCGAAACACGGGCCTGGTACGATCTAAATTCTCCGTGATCGAGAATAGCTGCATTCACCTGTCTCGTTTCGATGCGACTAGCACTGTAGCCCTTTCGGCCGTTACCGACAAACAACGTCTGGCGCAGTGAGGGGAAGACGTCCCAGTATGCACCGAGCGCGTCGAGGTCGCGGTCCGGGATGCCGCCTCGCAGATGGGCATCTAGGTCGTGCAAATCTTCCGGTTCGCTGGAATCGATGTAGCGCGGTATGTTGAGGTTATAATCGTTAGGGGGGCTCGCGATCTCGGCGATCGGTACCATGCGGGAATAACGCGGCAACTCAATCAGTCGATTGAATACGTCGACGATCCGGTGGAGATCCTGTTCCCGCAGCCGGTTCTTGTTGCCGTCCTTGCGGAAGCCCTTGCTTGCGTCGATCATGAAGATGCCGTCGCGCGCATGGGCGTTTTCCTTGTCTAGTACTAGGATACATGCGGGGATACCGGTGCCGTAGAACAGGTTGGGCGGAAGGCCGACGATACCCTTGATAAATCCGCGTTGGATGACGTTCTTGCGTATGTCCGCCTCCCGGTTGCCCCGAAACAGTACGCCGTGAGGTAGGATGATCGCGCCTTTGCCCTTACTGTTGAGCGACGCAACAAGGTGAAGGAGAAAGGCGTAGTCGCCGTTCCTGGCAGGTGGGATACCGTAGCCAAAACGTCCAAACTCGTCGTTGGCCGGATCAAGGCCGTTGGACCAGGCCTTGGCGGAAAATGGCGGATTGGCAACGGCAAAGTCGAAGGTCTTGAGACGGTCGTTCTGGCTCTTAAAATACGGAGCAGCAAGAGTGTTTCCTCGCCAGACTTCGGCAGTCTCGTGACCATGCAGGATTATGTTCATCCGCGCCAGCGCATAGGTGGCATTGTCCATTTCCTGCCCGTATACTGTAATGCCGCGCGGCGCTTCATTGGCGGCCCTGAGCAGGAGCGAACCTGAACCGCATGTCGGGTCGTAGAGGGTCTGATCCTGCCGGGTATCCGGCCCGATGCCGATTACCTGTGCCATGATGCGCGAGACCTCGGCCGGCGTGTAGAACTGTCCCTTGCTTTTGCCGGATTCTGTGGCAAAGTGCATCATCAGATACTCATAGGCGTCGCCGAGGAGATCATCCCCATCGGCCCGATTTGCGCCGAAATCCAGGCTATTAAATATAGCAACGAGCCTGGAGAGCCTGTCCTGCATTTCTTTGCCGGACCCCAGCTTGTTTTCGTCGTTGAAATCCGCTTGATCTATGACGCCTACCAAGTCGTTTTTTTCAGCGAGCGTAGCGATCACTGTGTTTATCTTATCGCCGATCTCCTTATCACCGACAAGCTTTACAATATCGGAGAAACCCCCACCTTCGGGAACTTCTATGAGCATGTTCGGGTCTTTGGCCGCCTTGTCGGAGACGTACTTCATGAACAGCAGTGTAAGGACGTAATCCTTGTACTGAGAGGCGTCCATGCCACCACGCAGTTCATCGCAGCTTTGCCAAAGAGAGGAATACAGTTGGGACTTCTTCAGGGCCATTTGGAATTCCCACTATTATGGATGCTGACTATGCTTAAGGGATTAATTGATTTGCAGAAACACTACCGCTTGAAGTCTTTCCTACGTTCTAACCCGCTCACCGTCCTACACAACCACCCCACCCTTAGCCCGCTGCCGGTACCTGGCGTTCGGCGCCTCGAGGATCTGCTGCTGCCGTTCCGTCAGTCCCTCGTACTTTTCGGCTTCGTAGTACTCCGCGTACCAGGATACCGAGTTGGGCGAGTACTTGTAGAAGAGGGTGCGGCGTTCGTCGCCGAGCCAGGGCATGGTGCCGTGGGTCAGCGCCTCGGTGAAGATGACGGCGGTGCCGGCCTTGCCGGTCACGGCGCGGATGAAGGGCTGGTCGGTCTTGAGGTTGCGCCACTCGTCGGGGAACCGGAAGTTGGCCTTGTGGCTGCCGGGCACGCAGCCGAAGCCGCCGTCGCCGGGGTTCACGTCCTTCAGGTTGTAGGCGACCACGGTCAGGCCGCACCGGATCTCCTGGTTGACGCAGGTGTAGGAATACAGCGGGTTGAAGGGGATGGCGCCGCCGTGGAGGGTCGTGCCGATGGGTCCGTCGCCCTGGCGGATGATGTCGGCGTAGTCGTGGTCCAGCCGGAACTGCAGTCCGACGATTTGCTCCAAGTAGGGGACGATGCGCGGATTGTCGATCAGGTCGCGGTAGGCGGGTCCCCAGTCGAGCATGGTGAATCCGAATCGGTGCGTGGTCGCGCCGGGTTCCATCGCCCCTTCGATCTTCTCGTCCAGGATACGGTTCAGTTCGGCGAGTTGTCCGGCGTCGAGGGCGTCAGGAACCGCGATGAAGCCCTGCAGGTCGAAGAGGTATTGCTCATGGGGGGTCATGCGCCGCCCTTTCGTGGGTCCGTTTCTAGTTCGCGGTCTGTCGCCCGTTCTGTCGCGCACCCGTCAGTCATCATCCACTGCGTAGTCGTCGCCGTAGTACTTGCTCGTGGTCCGGGTGTGGAACTGGACGGCTGAAATCGGCTCGTACTTGGGCTCGCCCGTGTTGGGCAGCACCTCGAGCATCTCCTCCTCCCATACGTAGACGGCCATGGGGATGCTGACGCGGGCGGAGCCGAAGAGGCTGGCGTCCTGCGGCTTGCTGACCCGGTGGGTGGTGGAGGGCAGGCGGTCGTTGGTGATCCGCTGCATATAGTCGCCCGTGTTGATGATGATGCTGCCTTCCGGGGGATTGAGGCGGATCCACTTCATGTTCTCGCGGTTGAGTACCTGCAGGCCGTCCACCCCGTGGGAGGGCAGGATGGTGAACAGGTCCACGTCCTCGTGGCCCAGCATGCGGCCGGCCCCGGACTCGTCGTCCTCTTTGGTGATGGGCGGGTAGTAGTTGAGCCGGAAGCCGAAGTTCGTCCGGGTGAGTTTCTCGTCGTAGAGGGACGGATCGCAGCCCAGGTAGGTGAGGATGCCCTGCATGAGGGGCAGGATCAGTTTTTCGTGGTGTTGTATGACCTGCCGAAAGAACGGTTCGTACCCGGCCGCGGGCCAGTAATCCGTCTCGCGGTAATCCGGGTTCTCGCCCAGGTTGAAGGCCCTGCGGCAGAAGACCCAGCCCTCGACGAGATCGGGATGCATCCGGCTGGTCTGCTTGATGGGAAAGTATCCCTGGTTGACCGACCCGTACCGCTCGGCTTCGTACTTCATCTTGTCGGCCATGGGCGTGGCCGTGAAGAACTCGGCCACCTTGCGTTCGGCCTCTTCGTACAGGCTGGGCGGAATTTCGTGGTTCTCGAGGATCACGAAACCGATGCCCTCCATGGCCTCGCCGATGTCCCGGGCGAACTGCGCCCTGCCCTCCGGGCCGCCGTGGAGGAAGAGGCTCATGTCGCAGGTCCGGATCCGCGTTTCCTCGTCGAATTCCTCCTCCGCCGCGCCTTCGGCCAGGTTGTAGGTCTGTTCCTTTTCCACCTGGTCGTACTGCGTGTATTCCTGGTTTACTGCCTTGATGCCGTGTTCCTGTTTGGCCTGATCGGTGCTCATGACCGTACTCCCGGCCCGGCCGGCCGCTGTTCCTGAGCTGCTGTTCGGGGCTGCCGCGGGCCTTGCTGTTGTCGATCGCTCGTCTGACTTGGTTTATACCGCCAATATCTCATATTGCCGCGTGATCTGGCAAGGGTAAAATGGGTGCGGGGAGAGCCTTGATGAGCGCCATGAGGAGCACCCCGAGGATTGCCACTGGGACCGACGCGGGAAGCGCCGTGGGAGCGCCACGGATCATCGCGGGGAGCGCCGGCTGGCGGCCTACAAAACAGTTGACACATCGGCCGCGCGCCGGATACATATGGGACATGGCCAATGCACGCTTCAACCCGCCCCAGCCCTTTAACGAACCCGTCCTGGACTACGTGCCCGGATCGGCCGAAAGAGTGGCCGTCAAGGCGAAGCTCGCCGAACTGAAATCCACCCCCATAGAGGTCCCGCTGATCATCGGCGGCCGGGAGGTGAAGACGGGCGACACGGCACCGCTGCGGGCTCCTCACGACCACGGGCTCGACCTCGGCGTCTATCACAAGGCCGGCGAGGCCGAGGTCCGCATGGCCATCGACGCGGCCCTGAAAGCCCGTGCGGCGTGGTCGGACATGCCCTGGGAGCAACGGGCGTCGGTCATCATGAAGGCGGCCGACCTGCTGGCTGGACCGTGGCGCCAGACGGTCAACGCCGCGACCATGCTGGGCCAGTCCAAGACGATCTTCCAGGCGGAGATCGACGCGGCCTGTGAACTGATCGATTTCTGGAGGTTCAACGTCAGCTACCTGGCGCAGCTCATGAGCGACCAGCCCGCTTCCTCGCCGGGCGTGTGGAACCGCTTGGAGTACCGGGCCCTCGAGGGATTCGTATTCGCGGTGACGCCCTTCAATTTCACGGCCATCGGAGGCAACCTGCCCACGGCGCCGGCCCTCACCGGCTGCACAGTCCTCTGGAAACCGGCGTCATCGGCCGTCTACTCGGCCTGGCACGTCATGGAACTGCTGCAGGAAGCCGGCCTGCCACCCGGCGTGATTAACTTCATCCCGGGGTCCGGGGCCGAGGTGGGCGACCCGGTGCTCGACAGCCCGGACCTGGCCGGCATTCACTTCACGGGATCGACGGCGACGTTCCAGCGGATGTACCGTACCGTGGCCGGCAACCTGGAACGCATGAAGCACTTTCCCCGCATCGTGGGCGAGACGGGCGGCAAGGACTTCATCTTCGTCCACGCCTCGGCAGACGTGGAAGCCCTGGTCGCGGCGGCGGTGCGCGGCGCCTTCGAATACCAGGGGCAGAAGTGTTCCGCAGCCTCCCGGATGTACGTGCCCCGCTCCCTGTGGCCGGCCTTCCGAGACCGGTACACGGCGGAGGTATCGCAGATCAGGGTCGGTGATCCTGAAGACTTCTCGAATTTCATGGCGGCCGTGATAGATGAGGCGTCCTTCGACACCATCTCCGGTTACATCGAATACGCCCGGTCGGCAGACGACGCCGAGATCATCACCGGCGGCGGATGCGACGGCGAGCGGGGCTGGTTCGTCGAACCGACGACCATCGTGACGACAAACCCGCGGTTCAGGACCATGGAGGAGGAGATCTTCGGTCCCGTGCTGACCATTTACGTATACGAGGACGACCGCCTGGACGAGACGCTCGCGCTCTGCGACACCACGTCGCCCTACGCCCTGACCGGGTCCGTCTTTGCGCGGGACCGCGAGGCGATCGTGCGCATATCGGACGCGCTCCGCAACGCGGCCGGCAATTTCTACGTCAACGACAAGCCCACCGGGGCCGTCGTCGGGCAGCAGCCCTTCGGGGGCGCGCGGGCATCGGGCACGAACGACAAGGCGGGCAGCCCCATGAACCTGCTCCGATGGATGAGCGCCCGGACGATCAAGGAAACCATGGTCCCGCCGACGGACTGGCGCTATCCTTTCATGGACGAAGCCTGAGCCGGCGGCCACCGGCGGGATGTCACCAGCGCGCAAGACCAACAAACGATTCACTGAAGTTCAACCGGAGGAACCAATGAGCGAGGGAAGACCCCTGAAGGTGCACGTAACGGGTGCGTATGGATTGATCGGCAACCTGACCTACCGGCACCTGAGCGGCAAGGATGATTACGAAGTGTACGGCAGCGGCCGCCGGACGGCTTCGTCGGATCGGATTGACGACGAGGACCTCCTGCGCATCCCCGATGACCGGTTCTCGCTGGCCGACCTGACCGATCGGGACGCCGTGTCCCAGGCGCTATCGGGCATGGACGCCGTGGTCCATCTCGGCGCGGTCCCCGATCCCGGCGCGTCCTTCGAGACCATTCTGGAGAGCAATATCCGGGGCACCTACAACGTGCTGGAGGTCTGCCGGGAGGAGGGCATCAGGCGGCTGATCTACGCGAGCTCGGTCATGGCGAGCTGGGGGTACGGACAGTTCTCCGAACCCTACAAGTCGCTCCTGAAAGGCCGCCTCGAGGGGCTGCCCGATCCCATGCCCATCGTCAAGGTCACCGACCCGCCCCGTCCCACGGAACCCTATTCGGCCAGCAAAGTGTGGGGCGAAGGCATCTGCCGCACCTACCACGACGCTCACGGGTTCTCCGTCGTCTGCCTGCGCATCGGCTGGGTCAACAAGGACAACGAGGCCACCGAGCCCTTCCTGAGATCGGTCTGGTGCAGCCAGGCGGACATCACGCAGATCATCGAACTGGCCCTGAAGGCCACGGAAAAACCGATATACGAGGTCTGCTATGCCGTGACCGACGGGCCGCACCGCTGGGTGGACCTGGACCATACCCGGGACCGGTTGGGTCACGATATCACAGTTTGAACGCGCCGGCTGCCAGGCTGAACGCGCCGGCTGCCGGGGTTGTTTTAGCGACGTTTAATACATTGTCAACATTGACAACATATCAAAGGAGCGTGTCAACATGCCGAAACTCACCGTAAACGGCGTAGAACACGAGGTCGAATCGGGACAGCGTCTCGTGCTGGCCATCGAAGGCACGGGCGTGAACATCGGCCATCGCTGCGGCGGCAATGCCAAGTGCACGACCTGCCGCGTGAACTTCGTCTCGGGCGAACCGGAAACGATGACCGAGGCCGAACGCGACGTGCTGACGGAGAAGGGCGCGCTCGGCGAGGTACGGCTGTCCTGCCAGATCATCTGCGATCACGACATGTCGGTCGAGCCGGGCTTCCTGCTGGAGAACGAGGCCGAGTGGGACGACACCGGTCCGACGCCGGAAACGAGCATCACGCCCGATCCGGTGTGGATCGCGAAGCCGTAGTTTCGCGCACCATCCCTTGGGCGCATCACCCTCGGGCGCTCCACCAGACGACGACAGGCATCACCCCTTCAGCGCCCCTACCGTAATCCCCTTCGTCACCTGACGCTGTAGCAGGGCGTAGACCGCCATGGTGGGCAGCATCATGAGCACCAGGCCGGCGAAGGCCATGCCCCAGTCGCTGCGGTACTGGCTCACGATGGTGATGTTGGCCAGGCCGAGGGGTAGGGTGCGCAGGCTTTCGGCGTTCTCGCCCGACAGGAACATGAAGGCCATGAAGAACTCGTTCCAGGTGCCCAGGAAGGCGAAGATGCCCACGGTGACCAGGGCGGGCTTGGCCAGCGGCAGCATGATGTGCCAGAAGGCCCGCAGTTCGCCGGCGCCGTCCATCAGGGCCGACTCGTGGAGTCCGGACGGCAGCGACTTGAAGAAGCCCGCCAGGATGAAGATGGCGAAGGGCATGCCGAAGGCGATGTAGACGAGCAGCAGACCCAGCCGGGAATTGAGCAGCATAAGGTCTTTCATCTGGAAGAAGAGGGGCACGATGGCCAGCTGAAGCGGTACCATCAGGCCAGCCAGGAAGAAGAAGAACAGTGGCCGTGCGCCGAAGAAGCGGAACCGCGAAAGGGCGTAGGCCGCCATGGCCGCGAAGAGCAGCGACAGGATCACCGTCAGGACCGTCAGCATCGCGCTGTTCAGGAAGTAGTCCCCGAACTGCCCCACCGTCCACGCCCGCGAGAAGTTGATCCACTGCAGGTCCGCCCAGTCCGGCAACGTGAAGGGCGCCAGGAAGATCTCCCGGTCCGTCTTGAGCGACGTGTACAGCAACCAGGCCATCGGGTAGACCACGATGACCAGGTACCCGAGCAGGACCGGATAGATCACGAAATTCCAGGACGACGTCCGGCTGCTTTCGCCCGATCGTTTCATTCCTTCCGTCCGCGTCATCAGAACTCCACCGTTTCCCTTCGCATGAGCCGCAGTGTGGCGGCCGTGCCGAAGAAGACCATGATGAACAGCAGCACCGCGATGGCCGTGGCCTCGCCGATCTTGAACTCGGTGAACATGTCCTGCACCATGAGCGTGCCGATGACGTGCACCTGCGTGGTGGGCGTCTGGTTGGTCAGGAGCCAGATGGTCTCGAAGGCCTTCATCCCGCCGATGACCATGAACACGATGGAGATGGAAAGCACCTCCCAGATCAGCGGCAGGGTGATGGTCCAGAATTGCCGCCACGACGAGGCCCCGTCGATGTCCCCCGCTTCGTAGAGGCTCTGGGGAATGCTTTCCATGGCGGCCAGGAAGAGGATCATGTTGAAACCGCAGGCGCCCCAGATGGACATGGGGATGAGCGCCCAGTACAGGTTGGACTGCGACAGCCAGGCGAATCCTTCCATGGCCTGCAGCCAGCTTCCCGCGCTCTCGAAGCCCATCACGGACAGGATCATGCCGAGGCCCACCAGCGCGGCGTTGATCGGTCCGCCCTGGGGATTGTAGAGGTGCATCCAGAGGAGGGTCGCGGCCACGGCCCCGAGGATGTTCGGGAAGAAGAAGGCGATGCGGAAGAACTTCGATCCTCGGATCTGCCGGCTGATGCAAACGGCCAGGAAGAGGGAGAGGGGGATGACGAAGAGCGGGATGACGAACATGATGAACAGGTTGTTGTTCAGCGCGATCCAGAACCCGTCGCTTTCGAAAAGCAGCCGGCCGAAGTTGAGCAGGCCCGTGAAGTGCATGTCGGTCAGCCCGTCCCATTCGTTCAGGCTCCAGAGGAACGACTTTGCGCTCGGGATGATCACGAAGACCGCGTAGAGCAGCAGGGCGGGCGCGATGAAGATGATCCGGTCGGTGCGCCGAAGGAAGGGGAGGCCGGCGACGTGAGATTTCCCCGCGCGTCGCCGGTCGCGGTAGCGCCTGTAGGTCGTGGCCGACCAGTAGCCGATGGCCAGGGCCATGAGGCCGATCAGCAGACCGGGTTTCCAGACGTGCCGGATGTTGATCTCGTCCGGCGCGATGGTCTGCCTCCGTACGACGGCCGCGGCGGCTTCCAGTTCCGCGGCGGCCTCCGCGGGCGTGGTCTGGCCGGTGATCACCCTGAACCGGGCATCGGTCCAGTACTGCGTCATGGCCGGATAACCCTCGCCGGGCGGCGTGCCGTAGGTGACGGCCGCGTTCTTTAACATGTCCGCCAGGTCCGCCATGTCCTCGGTCAGGTTCGCTTCGGATACGCCCGCCACGGACACGGGGATGTCCCGCATCCGGGCGAACAGGCCGGCCATGCGCCGCGAAGTCATGAAGCGCAGGAACTCGACCCCGGCCAGCGGGTTCTCGCTGTCCTTCAGGACGAAATAGTACCCGGAACCGCCGTAGACGGCCGAGGGATCCGCCCTGCCAGTGGGCGCCACCGGGATGTTGAAGGACCCCAGTCGGAAATCGTCCGGGATTTTCCCCAGCATCTCGCTCTTGAGCCACGATCCGCAGAAGATCATGGCCGTGTGCCCCAGGAAGAACTCGAGCTGGGACTCGGTGTGGCTCATGCCCATGGCGCCCGGCTGGAAGTAATCGAGGGCGATCCGCTGCGCGTTCGACAGGGCCTCGATGAATTCGGGGTTGTCGAAGCTGCCGGGCACCAGGTTCTTCTGATCGTTGTAACGGTCAGGTCCGGCGAGGTGGTAGTAGGCGTGGTCGATCACGACCTGCACGTAGCCCGGGTACCGGCCCTGGAAGGCGAGGGGCCACATCCCGGCGGCCTTGATCTCCTCGCACAGTTCGAGGAACTCCTCCCAGGTCGTCGCCGGCTCCCAGCCGTTTTCCTCGAACATGTTCTTGTTGTACCACACGGCGTAGGCCGACGCCATCAGGGGGATGCCGTAGGTCTTTTCCTCGTGGGTGTACTGGGCCAGGGTCCCGGGCAGGAACGATTCGCGCCAGGTGCGGTCACCCTCCCAGTTGGGCTGGTCGAGGAACTCGTCCATAGGCAGCAGGTCGCCGTTTCGAATCAGCGCCCAGTAGTTGAGACGGGCGTTGGTGACCTCCGGGAAGGACCGTTCCAGGATGCGCACCCGCACCTTGTCGTGGATGCGGGGATCGCCGTAGAGGTCGATCACCACGCCTTCGTGTTCCTGTTCGTAGGTCCGGGCGCACTCGAGGAAGAACTCCAGTCCCTGGCCGCCCTCGAAGAGCGGTATCTCAACTCGGATTGGGGGCTGGTCCTGCGCTTCGGAAACGGCCGCGAACGAGGTGAGTATGCTGAACAGCAGGAGGAATCGGAACTGGGTCATGTTTTGTGAACCGATGGATGCGACCTACATGGTCAGGTAGGATCAATGTAGGACGCGCGGAATATCCTGTCAACGCCACCCACATTGTCCAGTAGTGTGCCCTCGCTGCGCGCCTTGTTAAGCCCTCGCTGCGCACCTGATCCGTGCATAACCGGTTGACAGGCGCGGGACGGCCGTTCTACATTCCGTGATCGACTTACCTGTGCATCGAATAACGTAAATTCCAGCATTGGCGTAACCGCCACCTTACAGGAGCAGGTCCATGCGTGAGATCAATTTCGGCGCGGGAAGACCCGATCCGCTTTCCTTTCCTTCGGACGCGCTGGCAGAGGCCGCCGCGAAAGTCATTAGAGCCCGAGGTCCGGAACTGGTGAATTACCCGGACGGTCGCGGCTACGAACCCTTGCGGACCATCGCGTCGGAGCGCTTCAAGCGCGGCGCGGGACGGGCGGTCCCCCTGGAGGAGATCGTGCTGACGTCCGGTTCCATGCAGGCGCTCCAGTTGATTACGGAGGCCTTCGCGTCGCGGGGCGATTCGATCGTTACGGAGTCCTTCTCCTACGGCGGGTCGCTGAGCGTTTTCCGAAGCCGCCAGGTGCGCATCGCGCCGGCGCCTGTCGACGACCAGGGCCTGGTGCCGGAGGAACTGGAGACTGTGCTCAAAGGGCTCGTCGACGGGGGCACGCGGCCGAAGTTCATCTACACCATCCCCACCCATCACAATCCCACGGGCTCCATCCTGTCCCCGGAGCGTCGCAAGCGCCTCCTCGAACTGGCCCGGGAATTCGACACGCTGGTCGTGGAAGACCACTGTTACGCCGATCTCGTGTTCCAGTCCGATCCGGTGCCACCGAACCTGTACCACCTCGACGAAGACGGCCGGGTCGTGTACGTCGGCTCTTTTTCAAAGATCCTCGGACCGGGCGTCCGGCAGGGCTACTTCATGGCGCCGGAGGCGCTGCAGCAGCGGATCATGGCGAACAAGATGGATGGTGGGACAAACGCGCTGGCGAGCATGATCGTGGCCGAATACCTGGGCGATCATCTCTGGGACCACATTCGCGATGTGAACGACGTCATGAAGGCGCGCAAGGACGCCGTGGTCGATACGCTGGCGACCAACTTCAGCGATCTGGGCGAGGAGGTGTGGTGGACGGATCCGCCCGGCGGCATGTTCGTATGGGTGCGCATCCCCTCGGCGACGGACACGCGGAAAGCGCTGCAACTGGCGGCTGGGCGCGGGGTTTACTACAGCCTGGGTCAGTCCTTCAGCGCCGTGAACGAGGACATCCCTTACCTGCGCATCGCATTCGGGTTCCCCACGATAGAGGATATCCGCGAAGGCGTCCCCATCCTCGCCGAATGCATCAAGGAAGCCCAGGGCAAGGGTCTGGCGGCGTAGAAACGGGTGCGTTACTCTTCGCCGGATACCCTCAGATACCCCTCGACCCTTCCGAGCCGGGTGTTGATGTTGTCGAGACGAATGTTCATGTCTCTCATCGCAGTACGGATTTCTGTGAGGTCGGTCCGTATCTCATTCCTGAATTCCTGATCTTCCCGATCCAGGTAAGTAAGCGTCGCGATGAACAAGATGCCCAGGGTCACAATGAACATTCCTACGGCAGTTACGATCTGTGCGCCGAAGGTCAAGTTGTCGCGAGATGTTACGGTCATCGTACGGTTCCTTCATCGCGAAGCAGTTTCGCCTTAAGGTGTTCATTCAGCGTGGTTTTGTTTGGATCAGTCTTCATTGGTTATACGCTTCAATGTTGTTTCTATTTTCTTTACGATTCTCCCAATGACGGCCTGGTCATAATTTGATGAGGTAGATTCTACTCGGATTTGAGCGAATAAGCCAACTCCCGGCCTTTGGATGTCAGCCTATACAGCTGGATTCCTGACAGCACCACAAGCTCGTTCAGGCATAGAGATTCCAACGCATCTTTCCAGACATTTTGTTCGTTGCTTCTGATAAAACCGGAATTCCATTGACCGGTCTGAACGAACCATCCCGAGAACGTCTGCCCGGTCAGTATCAGCCCATCTCCGGTATGTAAGGCTTTCAGAACAAGCGTTTTAGCTTCATCGGTCAAGTTAACAGCCACTATCCTTCACCCCGCCTGTAAACGGGTTATAGCCTGGTTGGCCTTCAATGCTGTCCAGCCTGCCCTCTACTCTTTCCAGCCTGCCCTCTACTCTTCCCAACCTTCCGTTGATTTCAAACAATACGCTTTTTATTTCATCCATGGATACACGAAGTGCTTTCAACTCATCTTGATTCCTATGAGCAAACTTCCACCCCAGCGAAACCACTGCCAGGAGAACGAGACATGCTGTCGATACTGACCCTATGATCAAAATCAATTGGTCCATACTTGATTCGTCGGAATTCAAACCCACGATCTCGTTATGGACTTAAAAAAAACACAAAAAACCCGGTGGCTTCCCTCTACACTGTGGATTCTCCCTACACCATCTTCCGCTCGCCGTTCTCGTACCTGACCTCGTAGTCCTCCTCCGGCACCGCCATGGCCCGCATGGCCAGTTCGCCGTCGGTCACCAGCGGGTCGGTCTTCAGCAGCAGTTCGTCCAGGGTTTCCGCGGGTGACTTTTCGGTCGTATCCAGCGTGACCAGGTGGCCGTTGCGCGTCAGGAGCGATTGGTCGACCTCGTCCTCGAAGCGTTTCTTGAGGTCGGGTATGTCCTTCTCGTCGATGATCTGGTACTCGTGGGGGTCCGTGCGCATGCGCTCGCGGATCGCGTCGTCGTCGGCGGTGAGGTGGATCAGCACGACGTCGGGCAGCCGGGCTTCCAGGACCAGCACCTCGTAGTGCCGCTGGTTGTGTTGGACGTAGTTGGGATAGTATGGATTTCCCTCCACGCTGCCGTATACGTCGCAGTAGACCTTCTCCTCGATGTGCCAGCCGGCGATCAGCGTGTGGGGGTAGTTGCGGATGACCTCCACGTGGTAATGCAGTTGCATCCGCTGCATGCGTTCTTTCACGTCGTCGGGATAGTGGACGTACTGGGCCCGGGAAACTGGACCCAGGGAAGCGTCCGGGATGGTGAAATGATCGTCGAGATGGGTCCGGCGACGCCGTTTCTGGTAGTAGACGTCCAGGTGATCGATCAGGGTAGACTTGCCGGCGTACTCGATTCCGACGAAAATGGACCGCATGTGTCGCTCCTTTCTACGGTTAAACGCTTCGGTTTGTATTCAGCGCTGCAGTAGTTCGACCCACGCATCGACGACCGCCCCGACCATGGCCTCCCCGTGGGCCGCGTTGGCCGTCCAGCTGTTCCGGTCTTCGTCCTGCCGGCAGTACCACGGCGCGTTTTCGTCGAGGCGGCCCTGGTCCACCAGTTCCGGGCGCGTGGCCAGGAGGAATGAAGTCTCGTTGTACCCGGCGTGGTCGCCGCCGGCGGGCGAAGACGCGGCGGGAAGGATCATGGGGTGGACCTGGATCCTGCCGAACCGGCGGGCCTCCCTGGACATACTGGCGTCCGCCCACCATCCCCGAGGCCTGCCTTCAGCCAGGACCATTTCAAAGGACAGCTCCGCCGCGGCCTTCTTGAAGGCCAGCGCCAGCGGGGCCTCCATGCCCTGGTGCATGATCATCACGTAGATACGCCCGAAGTCCATTTCCAGGAAATTCCGCAGGATCGACTTGACGTACGACCCGAAGGCATCGTAATCGGGGTCGATGGTGCCGTCCCCGGGACCGCCCAGCGCGTAACCGGTGGGACCGAAATCGAAGGGCGGCGAGACGATCACGTCCAGGCGCTTCGCCACGCGCGCGCAGATCTCCTCCACGATGATCGTGTCGTGACCGATGGCCATGTGGGGGCCGTGGGTCTCGATGCAGCCGGCGGGCACGAGCAGCGGGTCGCCCCGTTTTGCCGCTTCGCGCAGTTGATGGGGAAGCATGTGCTTCAGGTACATGGATTCCGATCAGGCTTCTACGGTATGCGTATACTGGGCCACGTCGAGTCCGTGCCGGTCAGCCCATTCCCGGATGGGCCAGTCGATGCCGTCGGGCGCCTCGCGTCCCTCCGAGTCCACGGTGGCGCCCAGCAGCTGGCGTCCGACGTCGTCGGTACCGGCGAGCAGGCCGGCGTCGGGCTGCTGAATGCCGCTGTAGAACCGCATGTAGTGGTCCGGTTTGATCCACCGGTAGTGGTAGCCGTAGATGACGACCTTGGCGATCTGTTTCGTGAAGTTCAGCCCGGCGGCGTGATAGGTGCGGTTTTCGAAGAGGAACGCGTCGCCGGCCCGAAGGATCGGCTGCACGTATTCGTCCGGATGGATCTGGCCCTTTCGTATGGGCAGCGCGGACTTCATGTTGTTGCTGCCCCGGACGAACATGGTCGCCCCCGTGTCCGGCGCCTGGAAATCCGTCAGGCAGTAGCCGATCTTCAGGCCGACGAAGGGAAGCACCACGTGGCCCACGTCCAGCGAAACGCCCACGTCGCGGTGCCAGTTGACCTGGCCGGTTTCCCCGGGCGCCTCCGGGTGCTTGTAGATGAGCGCCGTGTTCGTGATGTGTATGTTGAAGCTGAGCAGCGCCACGATCAGCGGGACCGTGCGCTCGTTCGTTACGAGGTCGAGGAAGGGCCGCTCCTGCACGAGACCGGGACGGCGGTGGGCGTAGAAGTCGGGATATTCGAACCCTTCCATGAGCCGGTCGCCCGTCTCCGTGAGCGCTTCGATCTGCGCGGGATCCAGCGCGCCCCGGACGACGAGGTAGCCGTCCTCCTCGAAGGAACGGCGCTGGGATTCGGACAGGGGCGTGGGATGCATGGCGAACTCCATGGAGCCTGATGAGAGGTGTATTGTACAATTGTACAACTGATATGCCGGCAACCGACACGGGAAGCGACGCGCCGGTCGGAATGTTTCTGTGACGCGAGGCTCGCAGGATGGTCCACTGCCGTTAGCCTTTCCGGCCTGCCGGTTACTCCTCATTATAAGCCGGCGAAACCCGGACGCAAGGCGGAAATGCCCGTCACAGCGGCAGGCGCCAGATCAACTGAAGCTCGTCGGGGAACTCCTCGTAGGCGTTGGAAATGATGGCGCCCAGGCGGCACCCCTGGCGGGCATAGAACCGGCACGCGGGAACGTTGGTATTCTGGGTTTCGATCTTCATCTCGATGCAGCCGTGGCGCCGCCCCCAGTCCACCGCGGCCTCGAAGAGTTTTCGTCCCACGCCGGTCCCGCGACGGTCGGGGTGGACGCGAAGGTCCCACAGCACCAGGAGGTCGTCCCGGCCCTCCAGCATGTTCACGTTCGGCGTGCGGCGGGCCAGCAACGCCCCGCCCAAGCGCCGGGGACCGTCGAAGGCCGCGAGCAATCCCCATGACGAAGTGTCCCACCGGCCGAGCCACCGGCTGGGCCACCGGGCGGGCCCTTCTTCGGAGGTCTGATCGTAGTCCTTGACGTAGGGAGGATCCACCGGTTCTTCCACCAGCGCGATACCCCCCAGGCCGCCGTCCGCCGGATCGGCCCGGAAACGGGATCTTACCTCGTAGGCGATGGGTACATGGCCGTGTTCGGCCAGCCTGGCTACGGGTTCTTCGATAATTTCCAAGTCGCTATGTCCTGCGTTTCGCCCTGGCGGTGGCCGCAACGGACCACGCCCATCTCTTTTGATGTTTCGACCGGCGTGTCGCCCGGTTGCCGCAAGCGCTCACCCGGAAGACAACACACTACGCAAATATCTAGAGTTTTGCCACCAGCAGCGTCACGTCGTCCATATACGGCACGCCCTGGCTGAACGCCTCGACGGCATCGATGATATGCTGCTTCAGGTCCGATGGCGGCCGGTGTCCGTGGGTTTCCACGACGTCCCGTAGGCGGTCTTCGCCGAAGACCTCTTCGGTGGCGTTCTCCGCTTCGACGATACCATCCGAAAACAAGACCAGGGCGTCACCCGGGCTCCACGGCCGTTCCACGGCATCGAAGGCCGTGTCGGCGTCGATCCCCAGCAGGGGGCCGGTGGACTCCAGGGGTTCAGCCGTGCGCGTGTCCGCGCGGTAGTGAAGCGGAAAGTGATGGCCGGCGTTAGCGTAGGCGTACCGCCGCGCGTCCGGATCGATCACCAGGTAGCAAGCCGTCATGAACAGCCAGTCGGGACCGGTCGTCTGCACGATCCGGTTGAGGGCGTCCATGACCGGGGCGACGTCCGGGTCGATCCGGGTCTGGGTGGCCCGGCAACTGCGGGCCATGGCCATGATCAGGCTCGCGTTGAACCCGTGGCCGGTGACGTCGCCGATCAGCAGGCCGACCCGCCCGTCGGGCAGCGCGAAGTAGTCGTAGTAGTCGCCCCCCACGTTCTCGGCGGGACGGCAGTAGCCGGTGAACCGCATGCCGGCGTGCCGCAGATCCTCCTGGGGCAGCATGGAACGCTGGATCTCGTAGGCGCGTGCGATGTCCTGCTTGAGGCGCTCGTCCGCCTTGATCTGCTCCTGGGCCGCCTCGAGTTGTTTCAGATGGCGCGTCTCCAGGGCCCGCTTGATGGCCGTGACCAGGAGACCGGTGGTGTCGTCGGCGGCGCGGCCCGATTTCTCCACGTAGCTGAAAGCGCCCGCTTCCATGCACTTGACGATATTGGGCTGGGTCCCGTACGCGGTCAGCACGACGCATTCCGGCGGAGACTCGAGGGCCCGGATGCGCCGGATCGCTTCGAGTCCGCCTTCCCGGTCCGTTTCGATCCACATATCGATCACCGCCACGTCCACGGCGCCGCGTGCGTTGCCGATCCGGTCCACGCCTTCGTCCACGCCGCCGGCGCAGATCACGTCGAAATCCGGTTCCAGGTCGAGGGATACGGCGTAGGTGATGGCGGGGTCGTCATCGAGGAGGAGTACGAGGGGTTTGGCCATAACACACTCAGACCGTCAAAGCGTTTTGCCCGTTCGGCGGTCGGAACCGACTCACGACTCATTACGCCAGGGGCAGAGCGAAGGTAAAGGTGGCGCCGTACGGACCGGTATCCTCGAGCCAGACTTCGCCCTGGTGCTCCTCGGCGATGGTCCGTATGGCATACAGCCCGAGTCCGGATCCGCCGGTAGTCGACACGCCGGCACTGAAAAGCTCCTTGCGCACGGATTCCGGGATACCGGGCCCCGTGTCGCGGACGTTGATCAGTACATACTGGCCGTTTCCCCGGCGCATCAGCCGGGGGTATTGCGAAGCGAGGCCGAGCCGCGTGGAAACGTGAATGCGTCCGCTGTAACCCATGACCTTCCAGGCATTGCCGGTCAGTTCGGTTATCACCTGGTCGATCTCCTCCACGTTGACTTCGACAAAGGGCGGCGGATCCGCGAAATCGAATTCCGCCTTGCACGCCTCGCCGATCAGGCCGTCCATGACCGTGCGCCGCACGACGTCGTTGATGTCCACCCTTCGCTTCGGCGTGAGGGTCAGCTTGGTCAGGCGCTGCATATCCTCGGCGATCGCGGCGATACGGTCAATCTGGCCCCGGATCTTGCTCATGAGTTCCCCCGCCTGGCCGTTATCGTGCGTCTCGTCGCGTATCGCCTGGTTGAGGTGCCTCAGGAAGATCTGCGTGGCCATCGCCGGAGTTTTCAGCGCGTGCAGCGTCCGCTGGGCAAGTTCACTGCGGGCCTCGGCACGGGTACGGTCGCGCAGGAGTTCCACGGTCTGGGAGTTTGCGATGACCTGCGCCGCCAGTGCGCCGATGACGGTCATGAATTCCAGGTGGTCCGGGGTGATATCGTGCCGGGTCCGCATATTGTCCGCACCGATCAGACCATAGAACTGTCCCGCGATGACCAGCGGCACGGCCAGCCAGGGCAGGTCGTCGTCCTTGCCCAACGCCGCGGCGTCTGGAGAGCGGCCAAGAGACGCGGAATCGGCGGGGTCGAACCAGCATGCCGAGGGCCTGGTCCTGGACTGCCTGGCCACGGATTCCGTGTAAGGATTGTCCTTGATGATGATCGTATAGCCTGCGAAATCGTCCGGGTCGTCCATGCCGACCGAATCGATGCCGACGAGTTTTTCCCCCGTTTCGTCGACTGCGAATATGCGCACCCGGTCGAAGCCGGCCATCTGCACGCCGTGGAGAATGAGGCGCAAGTTCTTCTCCCTGGACAACTCGGTCTGCATCAGGGTCAGGATCTCCTGGATGGATTCCAAAACCGTGCTGCGGTGCCGTTCGGTCTCCGACAGCGCGATGTTCGCGGCGGCCAGCCGCGCAAAGGGCTCCATTTCGGCCAGATGGCGCTCGTCGGGGGCGACCTGCCCGCTCTGGCTCCACAAGGTGAATACGCCCACGACTTTCTGATCGTAGAGCAGCGGCATGACGACGATGGGCACGTCGAATTTCAGTATGCGCAGGGCGCGGGGACTGATCTGGGGATCCGACTGCGGATCCATGCAGAGGTAGCCTTTTCGTTCCCGGAACGCCCTGGTCGCCAGCGCCTGTTCGTCGAAACGGAAGCTCAGGCGGGAAAGGTCGCCGTCGAAACCCTCGCAACCGATATAGGACAGGCAGTGGAGCATCCGGTCCGTGTAGTCGACGATGTAGATGATGCCGTCCGTAAACCCATAGATCGACCGAACGCTGACGAGAATCCGGTTCAGGATCTCGTCGCGGGGCGGAGAGTGTTCGACCAGGCGCTGCACGATCCCCCTGAACTGGGCTTCCCGCCCGACGACCTGGTAGGCGATTGCCGCGTAATGGGCGAGCCAGTGCAGCATCTCAAGGTCGTGGTCGTCAAAGGCGTCCACCTCGTAGGATTCCACGCTCAGGATGCCGATACGCCGGCCCTCGAACTGGAGCTTGACCGCGATCTGGCACTTCGTCCGGCCGTCCATGGCGCGATAGTCCGGGTCGGCCGACACGTCGGGGACGCGAATCTCGGTCAAGGATGGATCGTCCCAGAGACGGCGCACGATGCTGGGTGTGGGGACGGGACTGCCCTCCGGGAAAGTGGCCTCTCCCAGCTGGGCGGCGATGACCAGGTCGCCCAGCGTCTCGTTCCAGGAGATGAAGTCGCCCCGGTCGCACCGAACCAGCGCCCGGCTGCGATAGAGGATCTCCTCGAGCATGGACGAGCGGTCGCGTGTCGTGTGGATGGCGTGCACCAGGTCGCGATTGACGGAGACCGTTCTCAGATGCTCCAGGACGATGACGATCTTGTTGGCCAGGATCCGGGCAATGTATTCGTCCGCTTCATCGAAGCCGTCTCCAGAGAGCGGACCGCCCGAACCGACCGGACCGACCGGGCTGACCGGGCCGACCGGGCCGACCGGCGACTTTTTGTTCTCCACCTTGACGAGTCCCAGGACGACGTTCTTATGGTCCTTGAGGGGAATGGCGAGGAGGGACTGCAGCTGCTTGCTGGCCAGGTACTCGCGTACGTTCCCGGAGTAGAAAGGACTTCCGGTGATCTGCGTCCCGTGCAGGCGGACGATGTCGCCCTGGTCGGCGATATGGCCGGTCATGCCGCCTTTCGGCGCGCTGTGAATCTGCAGCCGGACGGGCGGCGGGTCGTCGTGGCCGGTCAGGTCCGAGTACTGCGCCGTCAACTCCAGTTCGTGCGGCGCGTCCTCCGGAACCAGGAAGATGCCGCAGTATTCGGCGTCGAGCAGGTCGTGGACGCACCGGGTCACCGTGCGCAGCGTGGCGTGACGGTCCCGGTGAAACACGCTGCGCGACATTTCGTCACTGGCCTGGGACAGCGCGAGCAGTTGGTCAACCGGTACACTGGGTACGTTCATACGCCGCAATATCGTCCTCGTATTGCAGGGTCCAGCCGATCTCGTCCAGACCCTTCAGGATAAAGTGCCTGAGGAAGGGATCGACCTCGAATCGGTGGGACGCGCCGCGGGGCTCGGCGACGACCTGCTCCTCGAGGTCCACCGAGATGGAATAGGGGTGCTGTTCCGCCGCGTACCGGAGCATGCGGCGTACGGTATCTCCGGGCAGCACGACGGGAAGCAGTCCGTTCTTGAAGCAGTTGTTGTAGAAGATGTCCGCGAAGGACGGCGCGATGATCACGCGGAAGCCGTAGTCCTGCAGGGCCCAGGGCGCGTGCTCGCGGGAACTCCCACAGCCGAAGTTGTCCCCGGTCAACAGGATCGTGGCGTCCCGGTAGCGGTCTTCGTTGAGCACGAAACCGGGATCGGGTGAGCCGTCGCCGGTGAACCGCCAGTCGTAGAAAAGGAACTGGCCGAACCCCGTGCGCTCGATCCGTTTCAGGAACTGCTTGGGGATGATCTGGTCCGTGTCCACGTTGATCCGGTCGAGCGGGACCGCCAGGCCGGTGTGCGAGGTAAAGGGTTCCGCCATGCCAAAGCTCCGTTTCCGGTTTGCGCCGTTTTCGGTGTGCCTACCAGTCTCTCACGTCGACGAAATGGCCGGCGACGGCGGCCGCCGCGGCCATGGCCGGGCTGACCAGGTGCGTGCGTCCGTTCCTGCCCTGCCGGCCTTCGAAGTTGCGGTTCGAGGTGCTGGCGCACCGCTCGCCGGGCTGCAGGATGTCCGGGTTCATGCCCAGGCACATGCTGCAACCGGCCTCGCGCCATTCGAAGCCGGCTTCCAGGAACACCCGGTCCAGTCCCTCGGCTTCGGCCTGCCGCTTGACCGCGTGGGACCCGGGCACGACCAGGGCGGTCACCCGCGGCGATACGCGGCGGCCCTTGATGACGTCCGCGGCCGCCCGCAGGTCGCTCAGTCGGGAATTGGTGCAGCTGCCGATGAAGACGCGGTCGATCTCGATATCGGTGATCGACGTGTTGGGTTCAAGCGCCATATAGGAGAGGGCTTTTTCGGCCGCGCGCCGGTCGTTTTCGCTGTCCATCCAGGCGGGATCGGGCACGACGCCGGTCACGTCCGTCACCATGCCGGGGTTGGTTCCCCACGACACCTGGGGCACGATCTCGTCCGCCTTGAGCGCGAGCCGCTCGTCGAATTCGGCCCCGTCGTCGGTGGCCAGCGTCCGCCACTCCGCCACGGCCCGGTCGAACGCCGCGCCGTCCGGTGTGAACTCCCGCCCCGCCAGGTACTCGAAGGTCGTGTCGTCCGGCGCGATGAGGCCGGCCCGCGCACCCAGTTCGATGGACATGTTGCAGATCGTCATCCGTTCGTCCATCGAAAGACCGAGGATCGTGCTGCCCGCGTACTCGATGACCGTGCCCGTGCCCCCGGCCGTACCGGTGCGGCGGATGATGTTCAGGATGATGTCCTTGGCGGTCACCCCCTCGCTCAGTACGCCGTCCACGCGGATCTCGAAGGTCCGGGAGCGCTTCTGGAGCAGGCACTGCGTGGCCATGACGTGCTCGACCTCGCTCGTGCCGATGCCGAAGGCCAGCGCGCCGAAGGCGCCGTGGGTGGACGTGTGACTGTCGCCGCAGACCATGGTCTTGCCCGGCTGCGTGATGCCCAGTTCCGGACCGATCACGTGGACGATCCCGTTGCGGGGCGAGTCGAGGTCGTACAGGGGCACGCCGAACTCCTCGCAATTCCGGGCCAGCATGTCCACCTGCAGGCGCGCGATCTCGTCGGTCATGGGCAGGGACCGGTCGGTGGTGGGCACGTTGTGATCCATAGTGGCGTAGGTCAGGTCGGTCCGCCTCAGCTTCCGGCCCGCGGCCCGCAGCCCTTCGAAAGCCTGCGGAGAGGTCACCTCGTGGATCAGGTGGGCGTCGATGTACAGGACGGTGAGCCCGTCGGGCATCTCCCTGACGACGTGCTGGTCCCAGACCTTCTCGTACATGGTTTTGGGAGGCATTGCTCTTTCCCCGGGATTCTCCGATTCATAAACAGGCGCGGCGGCGGTCCGCCGGTCGTACATTACCGCGCGGCGGCCTGTAAAGATCGTAAATTCATACGCTTACACCCATAATAACGTCTGGCGGGTCAACGCATCCAATATAGCCTGATTGCGGCATCACGGGCAAGCGAAAAGTCCGCTTCCCGGCGGCTTCGTTTTCCCGTTGTCGGCGCCCTTCGCATGCAGGCTTCCGGGTGCGTCATCCACGGGTTTTCAGGTGCGTCATCCGCGGGTTCCGGACCCCGCCAATCCCCTTGACAGAAAGGGTCCGATTCTCTATATTTCCAAGAGTCGCAATTCGTTAAATGTAGATACCTAAACGATTGCTTGTGATGACGCTATTTTGTCACTGATATTTCAGAGTGTTAGGTGATATGCGGATAGAACAGGTGCGTCCGGACAGCATCGCGGATCATGTCGGCCTGGTCCCCGGAGACCGGTTGATCCGGATCAATCAGGCCCGGGTCAGGGATTCCCTCGACTACCGGTTCTGGTCCAGTGAAGACGTGCTGGAACTCGACATTCTCCAGGCCAATGGAAACCGGGTGCTGATCGACGTGGAGAAGGATCCGGATGAAGACCTCGGTCTGTCTCTCCACGAACCGCCCTACCAGGCCTGCGCGAACAAGTGCGTGTTCTGCTTCATCCACCAGAATCCGAAGGGCATGCGCAAGGCCGTATACTTCCAGGACGAGGACGTGCGCCTCACGTTCCTCTACGGCAACTACGTGACGCTGGCCTTCGCCTCCGACGCGTACCTCGATCGGATCATCGTGCAGCGCCTGAGTCCGATCTACGTGTCGGTCCACGCCACGGACCCGGAACTGCGACGGATGCTGCTGGGCGCGCCCAAGGCGAAGGACGTCATGCCCATCCTGCGGCGGCTGGCGGACGGCGGCATCCTGATCGAGACGCAGATCGTCCTCTGTCCCGGACTCAACGACGGCCCCGCGCTGCGAAAGACCGTGGACGACCTGGCCGAACTTTATCCTGCGGTGGAGTCGGTCTCCATCGTGCCCGTCGGCCTCACCGCGCACCGCCAGGGACTGTATCACCTCGAGCCGGTCACCGTGGACTACGCCCGGCGCATGATCGATACGGTCGGCGACTGGCAGGATGAGCTTCGCGAACGGCTCGGGCATCCGCTGGTGTATCTGTCCGACGAATGGTACCTGATGTCTTCCACGCCCTTTCCTCCGCCGTCCTTCTACGAAGACTGCCCCGTCGTGGAGAACGGCGTCGGCATGGTCACGCAGTTCGAAACCGAAATGGGCGAGCAGACGCGTTCGCTTCCCGATCGGGCGGCCGAACCGCTCCGGACGACGCTGGTCACTGCCGAACTGGCACAGAACGTGGTCCGGACGTCGCTCGTGGAACCCCTGAACCGGGTGGCACACGTGGAAGCGAAGCTGGTCGTGGCGGAGAACACGTTCTTCGGCCCGGGGATCACGGTGTCGGGACTGTTGACCGGCCGGGACATCCTCCACGCGCTGAAGGGCGTGGACGTGGGCGACCGCGTGTACCTTCCGCCGAACGTGCTGAACGACGACGGACTGCTGCTGGACGACATGAACCTCTCCGGCCTGAGCGAGCGGATCGGGGCGCCGGTGGAACTCTTCCCCGGCCACGTGCGGGATCTTCCGGGTCTAGGCGAAGCGAACGAACGGTAAGGCAAAAATGTCCCCTGTCATCGCCATCATAGGACGCCCCAACGTGGGCAAGTCGGTGCTGTTCAACCGGATGATCGGCCGTCGCGACGCCATCGTGCACGACGCCCCCGGCATCACGCGGGACCGGCACTACGCCGACGCCGACTGGTTCGGGAAGAAGTTCACCGTGGTGGACACGGGCGGCCTGGTCCCGGAATCCGACGAGCCCATGGAAGCGGCCATCGAGCAGCAGGCCCGGCTGGCCGTCAGCGAAGCCGACGTGATCCTGCTGGTCACGGACGTCCGCACGGGCATCATGCCTCTGGACCAGAAGGCGGCCGAAGTCGTCCGCCGGTCCGGCAAGCAGGTCATCGTCGTCGCGAACAAGGTGGACAGCGGCGCCCAGGAGAACCACGCCTACGAGTTCGGCGCCCTGGGATTGGGCGAACCCGTGATGATCTCCGCCCTGAAGGGACGCAACACGGGCGACCTGATGGATCTGCTGGCGGAGCGGATGCCCGAACCCGAGCTTGTCGAAGAAGAGGAAGACGGCGCGATCAAGGTGGCGATCGTGGGCAGGCCCAATGTGGGCAAATCGTCCCTGGTCAACGCCATCGTGGGCAGGGACACGGTGATCGTCTCCGACGTCCCCGGTACTACGAGGGACTCGGTGGACACGAAAATCACCCGGCAGGGCGTGAAGTACAACCTGATCGATACCGCCGGCCTCCGGCGCAGGTCCCGGATTAAAAGCGATGTCGAGTTCTACAGTCTCACCCGGACAATGCGGAGCATAGCGCGCTGCGACGTGGCGGTGCTTCTGGTGGACGCCGTGGACGGCTTGGCCACGCAGGAGCAGCGGATCGTATCGCAGGTGGACGAGGCCGGGAAGGGACTGGTCATCGCCTTCAACAAGTGGGACCTGGTGGACCGGACCGAGCATCCGACCGAGGCCTACGCCCAGACGGCCAGGGAGTACCTCCGGTTCGCCGACTACGCGCCGATCCTGTTCGTTTCGGCCGAGACCCGCCGCGGGGTGACTCAGATCATGCAGAAGACGCGCCACGTCCACGAAATGCGTTCCCTCCGGATATCTACCGGCGAGCTGAACCGCGTCGTGGAAAGCATCACGGCCTACTATCCGCCCCCGGCCGCGCCGGACGGGCGGGCGACCAGCATCCTCTACTGCACGCAGGTACAGAACGCGCCGCCCACCTTCGTGTTTTTCGTGAACCATCCGGACGCGGTCCCGGATTCGTACAGGCGGTACCTGTCGAACCGGCTCCGGGAGGCCTTCGTTTTCGAGGGTTCGCCCATACGCGTGCTGATCCGCGGACGGGAAGGGAAACGATGAGCAAGCTGTATTATTCCAGCAGCGAAGTCTCGACCATGCTCGAACTGGAGCCGTCCGTACTCCGTTTCTGGGAAGACCAGTTCGGCCAGCTTCGCATCAAGCGGAACCGCGCCGGCAAGCGGATGTACCGGGAGAAGGACATTGAGCTCATCCGCACGATCAAGCAGCTCACCCGGGACGAGGGTTACACGATCGCCGGCGCCAAGAAGAAGCTCCAGGAATCCGCGGCGAACCGAGGCGTGGAGCAGGCGGCCCGAGCCGCGGAAAGGGCGAACGCGGCCCCAGGCGCGGAGAGGGCAGCGCCCGGCCCGGCGAACGCGGCCCCAGGCGCGGAACCGGCGGCCCCCGACAAGCAGACGGCCACTGACGAGCGGACGGCCCCTCCGGCCGATACCTCCTCCCAATCCGAACTCATCCAGTGGTTGCGTTCCAACCTGATCGAGATCCGGGATTCAATGGACTAGGGTCATGCATTCCGCGTTTAGGAAACGGTCATGATCGCCTTCCCGCCCCGTACGTCGTCCCGGTTGTTGCCCGCCTTCCTGTCGAGCCTGCTGTTCTACCTCTTTTCCCTTGCATCCGATACACCAGGCGCCCGCGCGGCAGTAACCAATCCGCAGGCCATCTCCGGTCCGTCGACCGTCGACCGTCCCAGCATCCCGGGCCCAGCCATCGAAGCGGCCCTGGAGGAGCTGTACCGGCAGCTCGATGGCCGGCGTATTGGCGAAAGCCCCCTCGAAGAGATCCTCGACGATGGCGGTCCTTCCCTGGCCGAACGGTACGGAGACGCCAGGATCAGGCTGAGGGAGCGGCACGCGTTGGACAGCCTCCTCGCCCGTCCCGTAGTACGGCTGAACGTTTTCTTCGAAGAGGAAGAGCGGCTTTCGGCCGAACTGTGGGATGTCCGTTTCGTGCAACATGAGGATGGCTGGAAAGCCGAGCAGTTCGAGCCGCTGTTGGCGGCCCACCTCGGCTTCCGGTTCTCCCTGCGCGAGGACGAGGTCTACGCTTTCGACCGCCTGACGATCGAGCGGTCCGCCGGAGTATTCGAGATCGAAGACGGCCTGTTGATGCCCGGGTTCTCCGGAGATCGGATCGGGCGCGCGGTCCTCGTGGGCCCGGGGCGATTCACCTTTACGCCATCGGATCGCGTCGAGCGCCATCAGATGAACAAGTACGCCCGTACGACCGACGATGCCTACACGACGGGGTTCGACCGGATGGTGCTGATCCTGTCGCCCGATGGATATGAGCATCTGGTGGAAGGCGTGGCGCTTTCGCGCATAGGGGGCGGACGGGCATTCGACCGGGCGAAGGCCCTGCTGAACCGCGTCGACCGGGACTACCTGCTGGACATGAAACCCGCCCGGGAACGCTTCTCCCTCGCCCACACCCATGCGGATTTCCTGCAGGCGGAGATCGATCTCGCGGACTCGGACCGGTGGCTCGTCTATACGAACAGCCCCTATGAACCGGAATCGGTCAGCCTGGTCCAGAAGAGCGGTTTCCCCAGGAATCCGGATATCAGTCCGCCCGTGGTCTGGTGCCGTTTCGCTCCGGGACCGCCGGGACCGGAGGGACCGGAGGGAAATTCCGGACGCGACGCGCAGGACGAGACGGTCCGGGGTCCGCTGCTGTCCCTGGACCACTACGATATCGCGGGATCCCTTGAGCGGGGCGGCATGCGATTGCGCATGAAGACGACCGTGGAAATCACGGCCCGGGCGGACCCGCTCACCGCGGCGACTTTCACGCTGAATCCGGATCTCGACGTCTACCGCGTGGAATACGACGGCGGCGACGACGCGCTGTTCACGCGGCAGGGCACCTGGCTCACGGTCCCGTTCCGGCGGCCGGTGCCGGGGGACAGCACCACGACGCTGACCCTCTGGTACGAGGGCGACGTCTTCCGGGACCGCGGTGGCAGCGTCTTCGGCCTGTTGACCAACCAGCAGTGGCTTCCCGTTCATTCCAGCGCGGATCTGTACACTTTCGTCCTGGAACTGCACTATCCGGAAAAGCTGACCGTGGCGACGGTCGGCGCCCAAGTGGCCAGCCATGCGGAGGAGGATACGCGCGTCACACGCTGGCGGCGGACGCAGCCCGTGTCGTCGCTGGGCATGACGGTCTCCGAGAACCGTACCCGCACGGTCTCCGCGGGTGGCATCGACGTGATCCTCAGTGTGGACGAAGACCGGCGCACTGCCGAACCGAACACGGCGCGGATCCTCACGCACATCGGTCCCGCGCTGGATTTTTTCGGCGGCATCTTCGGTCCCTATCCCTATGAAAAGCTCGACGTCGTCCAGATGCCGGACAACTATGCTTTCGGAAGGGCCCTGCCGTCGATGCTGATGCTGTGGGGACTGTACTTCCAGGATGCCTTCGGCCTGGACACGAACCTGCACGCCCACATGTATACGGAAGTGCAGCACCTCTTCCGCGGGTTCCTGGCGCACGAACTCGCCCACCAGTGGTGGGGCGGCGCCCTGGTCCCGAAGACGTATCGCGACGCCTGGCTCTCGGAGGCCATGGCTACGTACGCGGCGGATCTGTACATCGAGAGCGAGACCGGTCCCGAAGCGTTCCGTGAGATGCTGAAACGGCACACGGACCAGGCGCTGTTCGCCGACCGTCACGGTGCGATCGACCTGGGCATGCGGCTCGGAGAACATTACCAGTCGGTCGTCTACGAGAAGGGCGCCCTGGTACTCCACATGCTGCGGCGCACCATCGGAGACGAGCACTTCATGAACGTGCTCTCGCGGTTCTGCCGGCAATACGCGGGTAAGCCGGTTACGACGGCTGACTTCGAGGCCGCGGTGAAAACGGAAACGGGCCGGGAGATGGGCTGGTTCTTCGACCAGTGGATCCGGGACACGGGCTATCCGGTCTACCGGGTGTATTTCACCAGCAGCGAAGGGGGCGTCGGTGCAGTGTCCGGCGGTGCGGTATCTAGCGGCCCGGGTCAGGGCGGATTAGATTCGGGCGGTGAGCGGACCGGCGTTGGGTTCACGGTGCGCGGACAGCTATTGCAGGAACAGGAGGGCCGCGTGTTCCATGCGATCGTGCCCCTGGTCATCGAGTTGGAAAACGGTGACCGGATCGTCCGGGAGATCTGGAATACCCAAAGGCGTCAGACCTTCGAGTACGCATTGCCGGACAGGGCGAAGCGCATCGACATCGCGCCGGATTTCTCGGTGTACTACAAGGCGGCCCGGTAGCGCCGGCCGCGACGCTATTCGAGCAGGGGCCTTTCCGCCCGGGCTCGGTTTGCCTCCGGCGAGTCGGGATACCGCTTGATCAGCCGCTGGTACACGAAACCGGCCTCGACGGTGCGCCCCGCGGCTTCGAGGCATTGCCCCGCCTGCCACAAAACCACCTCCAGACCCTCCACGCCCTGAAAATCGATCTCGAACCTGAGGTACAGGCGGGCGGCTTCGATGAAATCCTCCTGCGCACGGTAGCTTTCCGCAATGGCGAGACGCGCCGACCGGACGTGTGTCGAATCGGGTTCGGAAGCAAGCAGTTGCTGGAAGACCATGCGCGACAGTTCGGGCCGCCTGCCGGCCAGGAGCGCCTTCCCCAGCAGGAAGCGCGCTTCATCCTCCAGATCCGAGTCGGGATAGGCCGACAGGAGCCGGTTGCAGGCGTTCACCGCGTCGTCGTGTCGTTCCAGGGCGAACTGGATGCGGGATACCTCCAGCAGCGCGTCGTCGGCGAGGGCGTGTTCCGGGCCGTGCAGCAGGACCTTCAGGAAATACTGCTCGGCCGCCTCCCGGTCCGGATCAAGGCGTCCCAGGTGGTACAGGGCCACCGGCTCTTCGGGCTGGTCGTCCAGTATGCGCAGGAAAGCCTCGCGCGCCTGGTCGTTCCGGCCCGATTCGTAAAGGGCAACGGCTTGTTCCAGCGAAATGGAGGGGGTTTGGGGCGGTACTGCGCCGACGGTCGTGTCCTGTGATGCGGCCTGGAAAGGACACAGGCACATCAGCCATCGAAACAGATAGGGGCGGGCGTATTTACAAACGGTCGACAGGATGGCGGGGGTGCTGCGGTCCGCCTTTTTCTCAGTCATCTAAGGGGACCCGCAGGGCTTCTTTCAACAGTTTTCCGGGTTTGAAACGGGTCTTTTTGCCGGCCGGGACGTAAACGATATCGCTGGTGCGGGGATTGCGCGCGGAGGTGCGGGCTTTCGTGTCCTTGACCTCGAAGACCCCGAATCCCCTGATTTCGATCCGGTCTCCCTCGATCAGCGAGTCCCGCATGGCCACGAACGTCTGGTCGACCACGGGAAACACCTGTTCTTTTTTGAGCCCCAGACGCTTGCTGATCAGTTCCACCAATTCTTTCTTGGTGGTGGTCATGAAGGCCTCCTCCCGGCAATCGGCACACCGGTACGCAACGGACGCTATCCCTTTGCATTAATTCAACTTAACAACGCCGCAAGTATTCTAAGGGGCGGTATTCGCCCTGTCAACGGATTTCGTCACGAAGCTCAGTTCATCCCCGCCGGCGCCGTCTCGTGAAAGGGGAAGGACCCCTTGAAGGGACGGGGACTGGAGACGTACCACACGCCTTCGTACATCGGGCAGGTCTGGTAGTGGCAGACCACGTTGCACCGTTCCATGTCGTCGTCTTCCTTGGCGCCCTGGTGGGGGATGTGGCTGAGGAAGACTACCGCGTCGCCGGCCATGGGGTGCAGCACGACGTGTTCCTGCGCGTAGCACCACTCTTCGAACGCGACGTGGTCGATCCGGGGATACAGATGGGGCGGCTCGGAGAGGTGGCCGTTCTTGACGAAGCGGAGATTGCCCTGGCCGGGGACGTTGTCCTGGAAGTAGAAGGTCGTGTTCACGCTGCTGGGCTGCACGGCCAGCCTGCGTTTTTTCGTCTCCCGCTTCTCGTTCCAGTAGCCGTAGAAGTCCATGTGCCATTCCTGGGTGTAGGCGCCGGGATTGATGTGCGCCCGGAAACTGCGGAGCTGGCACTGCTTGCCCATCATGGCGTAGAGCAGCGGCGCCACGCTCGGATGGCCCACGAGCGGAGCGAAGACCTCGGGCTCCCGGTCCAGCAGGGTGTCGAACCACATGTTCCCGACCGCGTTCAGCCCTTCCTCCCATCCCTGCGCCTTCGCGTGGAATATGCGGGAACGCACCTGCTCGGTTTCCTCCGGGGACAGGGCGCCCTTGAGGAGCACGAAACCGTCCCGTTCCAGTTGATCCAGTTTTACGTCGAGAGCTTTCACCGGGTCTCTCCTTTTACGCCGCTGTCAATGTACGCCGCTGTCAATGTACGCCGCTGTCAATGTACGCCGCTGACTGATTCTGGGATCGGTAGTCCGGCCGGTCGCGCACCTCCCGAGTAACGGTCGCGCACCGGCCGCTTCGGATTCGTCCTGCGGATTTCGACCAGACCATAAACACAGGGACTTTTGCTGTCAAGTCATACGGACCGCTTCGAGGGACGCCTCGTCAGCCGCGCGCATTCGCGCCCCGCAGGATCATTCCTCGAACGGATAGAGCGGACGACGCCGGTACCGGAAGTCGAATCGCCGCATGTCCGCGGTCGTGGCGCCGGGCGTGTCCACCCGGATCAGTCGCTTGCTCACGGGCGCGTAGGCCGCCGTGGGCGCGTGCACGCCCTTGGCGATGAGCACGTGGAAGTCGGCCGGGTCCAGGCCGATACTGGTCATCATGCCCAGACTGACCGGCACCGTCCGCAGCGACGTCAGGCTCACTTTCAGCCCGCTGTCCGTGGCCACGACAGCGGTCTGTCCCATATTGAACGATGTCTTGCCGCCGTGGCGAATGGCCGATTCGGAGAAACGTCCCTCGTGGATCCCCTGTACCCGCACTTCGGTCCGTATGGGTGGGCCGTGCCGGTCATCCGTCTTGCCGCCCATCTCCAGTGTGAGCCTCGCGCCCACGCCGGCGGCAACGGTCCGTTCGACGGACCCGGGGTCGTAAAGGCAGAGGAAGGTCTTCACCTCCCCGCGCCTCATGACCTCGTGGGCGATGAGCGTGCCGTCCGCGGCCGAACCTCCGCCCACGTTGTCGCCCATGTCGAGCAGGCACACGGGCCCCTCGCCGTCCAGGGCGGTGTCGACGGCTTCGGGGATGGGAATGAACTCGCCGACGAATTCGTCCCGGTGCGTGATCAGGTAACCGGCGAGATCATCCGTGATGCGCCGGGCCAGACCGGCGTCGCCGTCGGTCACGGCAATGAAGGCCGAACCCATCTCCGGCACGTCCGCGTAGGGAAACCCGAGTACGACGCTGTTGGACAGGACGCCGGATGCCTCCAGCCACACGTCCGCCTTTTCGTAAAGGGGCCGGCAGGGCGGTGAGGACGTGTCCTGGCGCTCGATACCGATGGCCACCGGTGGAAAAGCCGCCGCCTGCACGGGCCGGACTTCTCCGCGCAGGGTCCGGGCCATGAGCGTAGCGACCTCCAAGCCCCGCTGCTTCTGGTCCAGGTGCGGGTTGGTGCGGTAGGCAATGGTGGCGTCGCAGGCCTCGACCATGCGCCGGGAGAGATTGGCGTGGGGATCGATGGTGCAGATGATGGGAAGGTCAGGCCCGACCTCCCCGCGCAGCCGGGTCAGCCAGTACCCGTCCAGGTCGTGGTAATCCGCCCCCTCGCCGGCATTGGCGCCGTGGGGAGCGACCAGCAGGCCGTCGAGCGGCCCCGCGCCCGCGAGCTGCGCGAACAACATCTCGATCAGCGCGTCGCAGGTGTCTTGCGTGATCCGGCCGGCCGGCGGGGTGGACGCGTAGAACAGCGGTACGGCGTCGATGCCGGCGTCGTCCAGTCCCTCCAGGAAGCCGCTGATCTCGTGGAATCCGCCCTTGAAATGATCGGCGACGGCTTCGCCCGTCAGTATCCCGTCCCGCCGGAACAGGTCGAGGGTCGTCGGCGTGTGGCTGAACGTATTGGATTCGTGGATCAGCGAGAGGATGCCCACGCGCACGGAATAGCGCTCCTGGATCACGACAGCATGTGCTGGAAGGACTTTCTGAACTTGTCCACCTTCGGGTCGATGACCATGAAACAGTAGGGTTGCCGTGGATTGTTGCGATAGTAGTCGTGATGGTACGCTTCGGCCTCGTAAAAAACCTCGAGGGGTTCGATCTCCGTAACGATCGCCGCGCTCCACAGGTCCGACGCGTCGGCCTCCGTCCTCGAATACTCGGCCGCGCGCTTCTGCTCGTCGTCGTGGTACAGGATGATCGAACGGTACTGCGTGCCGACGTCCCCGCCCTGGCGGTTGAGCGTAGTCGGGTCGTGTATACGCCAGAATATGTTCAGGAGGTCCGCGTAACCGATCACGGCCGGATCGAAGGTGATCCGTACGACCTCGGCATGGCCCGTTGCGCCGGTGCATACGGACTTGTAATCCGGGTTGTCGACGCTGCCGCCGGCATATCCCGAAACCACGCTCGTTACACCCTTTACCTGCTGGTAGATCGCTTCCAGGCACCAGAAGCAACCACCGCCCAGCGTCGCCGTCTGCGTCTCTTGTGTCATGTAGCCGTCCTCCATGGAGTGGGAGATCCGTTTCTTCAAGTCCGTCCGGCCCCGTGGCGCTCGTTCGTCTGCGCCCGGTCTTGTTTGCTCCGGCTCATCCGCGCGGTTTCGTGCCGGCTCGTTCAGCCGCGGCTCATCCGCGCGGGTTTCTCGTAACGCGCATGTACGCAATAACGAAAATGGGTAGGGCGAGGGCCAGGAAAATCCAGATAAGCGCCCGGTCGTCCTCGATGATCCCCGTCATCGACAGCAGGGTGCTCACGCCGGCCGCGGGAATGGCCGCGGTGGCGGCGGATACTGCCAGGCAGAACAGGAGATCCTTGATCATGCGCTTCATGATGTCGGCCGATTCACCAGTTTGCCGTCGACGTAGTCCAGCAGATCCCGGGTGACCGCGCCGTCCGGCTCCCGGTCGAAGGTCGTCTTGAAGTCCCGCATCAGGGCGGACAGCTCGAACCGCCGTCCTTCGCGCACGGTGCATTGTACGTTTTCGATATCTTCTATCCGTTCGAGGGGGTTCCCCCGGACTGCCACCAGGTCGGCCCGAAGCCCCGGCCGGATCGAACCGGTCCGGCCGTCGATGCCCAGCACCCGGGCGTTGATCGAGGTGGCCGATCGCAACGCGTCCACGACCGGAATGCCGGCGTCCGTGTACATGGCGAGTTCGTCATGCACGCTCATCCCGGGCACGAGGTGGGGAAAGGGCGTATCCGTGCCCAGCGCGACGGTCACGCCCCGTTGATGGGACCGTCGAAGGAACCGCTTAAGGTGCACCATGGCGCCCTGGTACCTCCAACGGTATTCAGGTGGTCCGAAACGACCGAGATATCTTTGCCAGATATACAGGTGACGGGGGTGGACCCAGGCCCTCCGGGCGTCGTGGTGGAAAGGCCGGTCCAGGACGCGCCCGAGCCGGTCCCAGACCACCAGGGTCGGGTCGATGACTACGTCCCGTTCCAGGAGCAGGTCGATCATGAGATCGTCCTCCGCCTCGGACGCCGCGCGCCAGGCCACGCCGCACCCGGCCAGGTGCTCGAACTCATCGAGTCCGAGCCGCACGGCGTCTTCCGCGGTGGTCGATTGAAGGTGGGCCACCACGAACTTGCCCGATGCATGGGCGGCGTCGACCGCCGCCTTCATCAGCGGGGACTCCACGCCCGCGTACAGTTTGATCTGGTCCACACCGGCTTCCGCGTGACGCCGGACCGAATCGGCGATCTCGCCGGGCGTGCAGTGGGCGCGGCCCAACTGGGGCCAGTAGACCCGGGGACCGTCGAGCAGGTGGCCGCAGCACAGGATGGCCGGACCGGCGGAAAGGTCCTTTGCGTGGCGTTTGCGCTCCCCCAGGATCCATGCCAGGTCATTGCCCACGTCGCGGACCGTGGTCACCCCGGCGGCCAGGAAGGCAGGTCCCATGACGGAACTGTAGTGGACGTGGGCGTCCATCAGCCCCGGCAGGAGCGTACATGCCGGCAGGGCCGCAGTCTCCATGCCGGCCGGAATCTCGGAGACGGGCAGGACCGCGTCGATGAGGCGATCCTTCACCACGACGGCCACACCGCTTCGCGTCTCGTCGGATACGCCGTCCCAGATGCGGTCCGGGGCCAGTGCGTACGTGGCGTTCCTCTGGTCTTCCTTCATGAAAGTATCCCGCGTGCCGGTCGCCGGCCGGCGTCCCGGACAGGTGCCTTTACCACCTCGTTCGATCCGGTATAAATCCCTTGCCCGCAGCGTGCTCCGTCCATTACTTGGACCCATCGGTAATATCTAACGTCACCGTGGATTCTGTCAAAGGGCTAATGTCCAGTCCCCTGTACACCGGATGGCAACGAATCCTGGAAGGCCAGGGTCTCGAAGTCGCCTTCACGGGCATGTTCATCGTGTTCCTGGCCCTCGCCGCCATCAGCTTCTGCATTGCCATGCTACCCAGGGTCGTGGCGGCGCTGGGGGGCATGCTCCCTGAACATCCGCACGACCCCACCGGTACGGATTCCCCGCAGGACGACGAAGCCGTGGCCGCGGCCGTCGGGTTCGCGCTCGACGAAAAGAACAACCATCGGTAAACAGGCCATGCGGACGGACTAAATGACGATACTGTACGACTTTCTGTCGGCTTCCGGTCTGGCCGCGGCGACGTGGGGACATGCCGTGATGATCCTGATCGGCATGGTCATGATCGTCCTGGCGATCGTCCGCCGCTACGAACCACTGCTCCTCGTGCCCATCGGATTCGGGATCATGCTGGGCAACATTCCCATGATGGAAGGGGACGGGCATGGGGTCTACGATGAAGGAAGCGTTCTCTACTACATCTATTTCGGCGTCAGGGAAGGCGTCTTCCCGCCCCTGATCTTCCTGGGCATCGGGGCCATGACCGATTTCTCGGCCATGCTGTCCAACCCGCGGCTCGTCCTTCTGGGCGCCGCCGCGCAGATCGGCATCTTCCTGACCCTCCTCGGCGCCATGGCCATTGGTTTTACGCCCGCCGAGTCGGGCGCCATCGCCATCATCGGCGGCGCGGACGGTCCCACGGCCATTTTCCTGTCGTCGAAACTGGCGCCTCACCTGCTTTCCATGATCGCCATCGCGTCCTATTCCTACATGGCCCTGGTACCCATCATCCAGCCGCCCATCATGCGGCTTTTCACTACACGGCAGGAACGGCTGATCCGCATGGCGACGCCCCGGGCGGTCTCGCAGCGGGAGAAGATCCTCTTCCCCATCGTCGCCTTTATCATCGCCGCCATGATCGCGCCGGATTCGATCGTGCTCGTGGGCATGCTCTTCTTCGGCAACCTGCTCAAGGAATGCGGCGTCACCGAGCGGCTGGCCAATACGGCGCGGACCTCGATGATCGACATCGTCACCATCCTCCTGGGGTTCTCGGTCGGCGCCAGCACGCAGGCGTCGGCGTTCCTGTCGCTGCAGTCGCTCTTCATTTTCACCCTGGGCGTGGTCTCCTTCTGCATCGCGACGACCGGCGGCGTGCTCTTCGCCAAGTTCCTGAACCTTTTCGTCAAAGACAAGATCAACCCGCTGATCGGTGCGGCGGGCGTCTCCGCCGTGCCCATGGCGGCGCGGGTAGCCCAGGTGGAAGCCCATCGCGAAGACCCGCGGAACTTCCTGTTGTTTCACGCCATGGCGCCCAACGTGGCGGGCGTCCTCGGCTCCGCCATCGCCGCGGGCATACTCTGGTCCGTCCTGGTGGGCGGGTAAGTGCGGTGAATACATCGAACCCTTAAAACGAGGGAACCAACGTGAAGAAAAAAGTCCATTTCATGTGCACCACGTTCCGCGACGGATTCCAGTCCGTTTACGGCGCGCGCGTCTTCACCCGGGACTTCATGCCCGCCGTGGAAGCGGCGCGGGACGCGGGGATCGACTACTTCGAAGCCGGCGGCGGGGCCCTGTTCCAGTCGCCCTATTTCTACTGCAACGAGGACGCCTTCGAGCGGATGGACGCCATCCGGGAGGCGGTGGGCCCGGACGCCAACCTGCAGACCCTGTCCCGGGGCGTGAACGTGGTCGGACTGGATTCGCAGCCCAGCGACATCATCCGGCTGCACGCCGAGTTGTTCAAAAAGCACGGCATGACGACCATCCGGAACTTCGACGCCCTGAACGACGTGGAGAATCTCGTGCACAGCGGCCGGTGCATCACGGAAGCCGGTCTCAGGCACCAGGTGTGCGTCACCGTCATGGAACTGCCCCCGGGCTGCGCGGGCGCCCACGACGCGGCGTTCTACACGGACACGTTCAGGAAGATCCTCGACGCGGACATCCCCTTCGACTCGGTGTGTTTCAAGGACGCGTCGGGCACGGCCGTGCCCTCCAAGGTGTTTGAATCCGTCAAGGCCGCCCGGAAGCTGCTGCCCGAGGGGACCTGGATCCACTACCACACCCACGACACGGTCGGCATCTCCGTCGCGGCGTACCAGGCGGCGCTCGAAGCCGGCGCCGACGCCATCGACCTCGCCTTCGCGCCCGTGTCGGGCGGCACTTCCCAGCCGGACATCCTCGTCATGTGGCACGCGCTCCGCGGGACGGACTACGACCTGGACATCGACCCGGACGGCGTGCGCGAAGCGGCGGAGATCCTGAAGGAATGCATGGAAGACTATTTCCTGCCGCCCGAGGCCGTGGCCGTGGAGCCTTTGCTTCCCTGGAGTCCCATGCCGGGCGGCGCGCTGACCGCCAACACGCAGATGCTCCGGGACAACGGGATCATGGACCGCTATCCCGCCATCATCAAGGCCATGAGCGAGGTCGTGGAGAAGGGCGGGTACGGCACGTCGGTCACGCCCGTTTCCCAGTTTTACTTCCAGCAGGCTTTCAACAACGTGATGATGGGCCCCTGGAAGAAGATCGCGGAGGACTACGGACGGATGGTGCTGGGCTATTTCGGCCGGACGCCCGTGCCTCCGGACCCGGTGGTCGTGAACATCGCCTCGGAGCAGCTCGGCCTGCCGCCCAACCGGCGGCCGGTGCTGGAACTCAACGACAACGATCCGAAGAAGGGTGTCGAGGCGGCGCGCAGCGCGCTGAAAGAAGCCGGGATAGAGGACACGGACGAGAACATCTTCATCGTCGCGGCATGCGGCGAGCGGGGGCTGGCCTTCCTCAAGGGCGAAGGGTTCATCGGCGTCCGCAAGAAGTCACCGGCCGACCAGGAGGTGCCGGAGGAGGACGCGATGGCCTCGACGGACGGTCCCCGCGGATACCAGGTGACCGTCAACGGCCGGAGTTACGCGCTGCGGATCGAGGGGAAGACGGCGATCGTGAACGGCAAGGCCTATGACGTCGACCTGCAGCCCGATCAGTCCGAGGCCGCGACAGAGGCGGCGGAACGCGCCGGGACCACGCCGGTCATCGCCCCGATCCCCGGGAAAGTGCTCAAGGTGGCGGTCACGCCCGGACAGGCCGTCGCGGAAGGGGACGTCATCGTGGTCCTGGAAGCCATGAAGATGGAAATGCAGGTCACCGCCGACGTGGCCGGAACCGTGACCCATGTCTCCATAAACCCCGGCGTCCAGGTGATCGCGGGCCAGACGCTGGCCTACCTGGGTTGAGTACCCTCGATCCGGATTCCCAGGGCTGGAACGTCGCATGGCCGGGTTTCCCATACAACGTATCCGGGTAGAAGAGCGCTTGTTGAACGCGGCTCGCGTTCTGAACGCGCCTCGTCTGCGGGACGCGACCGGCATGTTGCACGCGGCCGGCATGTTGAATGCGGCTCGCAAACTGCGCCGGGCGGTTGTCTGCAGCCTCTTGCTGCTCGCCTTCCCCGCTTCTCCCGCCTACACCCAGTCCCCGGCCACCGGCCCCTTCATGCAGCGCGACCAGTTCCCCGTAAGAATGTTGTTCCTCGGACTGCGCCCGGAGTCCGGGCACCTTCTTCCGCGCAGATCAATCCAGTGGGCTGTTCAGTTCGACTACGCCAATACCTACGCGAGCACCTTTCCCGTGGGCGATACTCTGATCGCCGACGACTACTACCGGGCCGCGCCGGCGGACGAGTATCGGCTTTACGTGGATACGGAATCCCTGCGACTGTCGGTGGACCTGGACTGGCGGGTCGCGTCGAGGCTGCAAGTCGGCATGACACTGCCTTTCCTGAAGCACGGCGGCGGTTTTCTGGACGGCGTGATAGAGGGGTTCCACGGCGCGTTCAACCTGACCAACGGGGGCCGGGAGTGGGCTCCCAGGAACGACTATGGCGTATTCGTCGTACGGAACCGCCGTTTCTGGATCCGGAGCGTGGAGTCCACCGCCTTCCGACCGGGAGACCTCGTGTTACGGATGAAGACTCCGTTGAACCTAGGCAGAGAGGGATTCGATCTGGCCTTTGCCGGCGCCGTGAAGCTGCCCACGGGCAACCTGGAAACGCTGACCGGTAGCGGGGGATGGGATCTCCAGGCGGCGTTGTTCGCAACCTGGCGTCCTGGATGGTCGAAGCAGGACATGGTCTTTCACGTCAACCTCGCCCACAGCCGGCTGGGCAAACCGACCCAGGGCGAGGGGTTCCCCCTGCGGTCCATCACGACGCTCGTACTGGCCTTCGAATACCGGACCACGGGCCGGCTCGCGGCGCTGCTCCAGACGCTGGTCAACATCGGTCCCTTTCCCAGCAGCAGGCTGGGACCCTTGAATCGCACGGCCATCGAGGCGACCGCCGGCGTGCGGTACGCCCTGTCCGAGTCGCTGTCGCTCGATGCCGGTCTGACCGAAAACCTCAGCCAGTACCAGAACACCCCCGATGTGGGGCTGCATATCGGTATCGTATGGAGGACGCCCTAGCGGCCGCCGCGCGGGACGACGTCTATAGGCTGTACTGTGCCGGACGACGCCGTGGCGACGGTGCGAGCGGGCGTCCTGGCGGTCGGCGCATCGGGAATCTGTGAAAATCAGTAGGTATCACCATGAGAAGAAAGCACTCCCGGATACTCTTCAACTCCCACGGAAGGCTGGGTGTGATTGATCTGGATGCCTCCGTGGCCGACTTGGACGTGCGGGTCTGGTATCCGAATCCGGACACTCCGGGTATGGACAGCTGGAGTTGGGGACCCGTCTTTGAAGACCGCCGCAGGGTCATTCTGTCCGGCTACGAACCCGGCAAGGCCTGGGAAGGCAATGTGCGGGTCCATCTCTGGATATACGACCTGCAGGAAGACCGGCTGCTGGAGGAGATCGTCCTGAAGAACCGGCCCGCGCCTTTCATGGGGTGCACCCACATCCTGCCGGGCGAGGATCGCCTCGTGACGAACCCGATCATCGACGGGAAACAGCGCATCTGGACCATGGACCTGGACGGATCCGATCCACGGGAGATCACGGGCGCGGAGGACGGGTTCGTCTACTGCGTGCAGATCAGCCCGGACGGACGCAGGTTCGCCTACCATTCCACCATGCTGAAAGGCCGTGACAGCTACTGCATTTTCGTATCGGACCTGGGCGGAGGAAACCGGGTGGAAGTCGCTGGGGCGCAGGGGCACCTGTACTTCGGTCCCATGTGGTCGCCGGACGGGAAGTGGCTGATCTACCAGGACTGCCGCTATCCCGACGACCCGGGACACGACTGGTCCGATCTCTGCCTCGGCAGTCCCGACGGCCCCGATGACGCGCTTCACCGGAAGGTCACCACGGGACAGCGCCAGTGGTTCGCCACGTCCTACGGCAACCCGAACTCGCGGGGTAGCGGTTCCAACATCGCCCAGTGGACCCCGGACGGCAAAAGGGTCACCTACACCCGCGCGGAGCCCGGCTCCCGGACGGCCTGGCCCTACCAGGCGCAACTGCCGGACACCGACCACTTCAACCGGGACTACTTTCCGGAAGACGCCCGCGGCGGCACCGCCATCTGCCTCCTCGATCCCTTCACGGGGGAGGAATCGGAGTTCATTCCCTACGAACCCCTGGTGTGGAACTTCCGATCCGCCTGGTCGCGGGATGGTTCGCAGTTTGCCTTCTGCCGCGCCGAGGTGGGATCACCGAGCGGTATCTGGCTGGTCGATGCCGACGGCGGCAATGCGCGGATGCTGACGGACGGATACGAACACCTGGGTGCGGATCACCCGGTGTGGGTGGGGTAGTGCCCCTCAATCAAGTCCGAGTTGAAAAGAAGAACGATCGTTTTCGGGTACCCACTGCCCTCGAAGGATGTTTTCCGCTTCTTCCAAATCGGTCGAAATACCGTACGCACCGCCCGCTACCCCGATTCCTGGAACCAGCTGGAAAGCCTCATCGCCAGATTCAGTCGAAATCAGCGTTCCTGCTTCCGGATCACAAGAGACTATTCCACGTCGGTTGGGTATCCCGTTCATCCACGTACTGAACACCTCGTCGGGCGGTACGCACACTCCGGTGCCTTCCAACCACAGGACCAGGAGATCGAGTTGGGTGAATGAACGCGGTAACGGTCCGGAGAGTTCGGCAATGTCACGGAGAAGCAACACTGCCAGGTTTTCGAGATCTCCAAGTTCTTCAGGTATGCCACCGGACAACTGGTTGGCAGAGAGTGACATCCTTGAAAGGCTGTGCATACGCCCCAGCTCACCGGGGATATTACCTGTCAGCCGGTTACTGTAAAGCCACAACGTTCGAAGGTTCTCCAGTTGTCCGAGTTCGGGCGGTATGTCGCCCGTCAATTGGTTGTTATCCAGCCACAACGTTTGAAGGTTCTCCAACTGCCCAAGTTCAGGAGGAATGTTACCAGTAAGCCGGTTGTTGAAAAGCAACAGCCTGGTGAGGTTCTTCAGTTGACCGAGTTCGGGCGGTATGCTTCCCTCCAGTTGATTGTCGAATAACTCAAATACACGCAGGTTCTTCAGTTGCCCGAATTCCACGGGTATAGTACCTGTCAACTCGTTACCGTAGAGGAACAATCTCTCCAGGCTATCCATTTGTCCGAGTTCAGGTGGGATGTTACCCGTCAGCCGGTTCCTAGATACGGAAAACCACTCGAGGTTCTTAAGTTGACCCAGTTCAGGCGGTATGTTGCCTGTCAGGCGGTTTTCCAACAATGGAAGCGTCTCCAGGTACTTGAGTTGGCCGAGTTCGGGCGGGATGTTGCCCGTCAAGCGGTTACTGGGCAGTTCCAGTCGTGTAAGATGCTCCAGTTGTCCGAATTCGGGTGGGATGTTGCCCGTCAAGTGGTTAAACCTTAATACCAGGCTGGCCAAGCTCCTGAGCCGGGAGAGTTCGGGAGGCAGCGCCCCACGCAGGTTGTTTTCGTTCAATACCAGGGCCGTCACGTGCCCGTTGGCATCGGTGGACACACCGTACCATTCGCCGAGTGGCGCGTCACTCAGCCAGTTCGTGTTGATCGTCCAGTGCTCACCGTTCGTACTGTTGTAGAATGTGACGAGGACATTTCGTTCCGGGTTGCATTCCGTCAACCCACGCACGTTGGCGATTGAATCACGCCATTCCCGGAACGCCGCGTCCGGGGGCAAACACAGTTGCGTGCCCACATCCCACATTATGGAGAGGGTGAGATGGAGGAATGAACGGGGCAACGGACCGGAGAGGGTCCTGTTGGCGTCAACAAACAGTATGATGAGGTTTTCAAGGTTCCCCAATTCAGACGGGATGTTCCCAGTTAAGCCGTTATGGGCCAGATCGAGTTCCCGGAGGTTTACGAGTTGACCGAGTTCCGGTGGTATGTATCCCGTCAACTCGTTATTGCGCAGAACCAGCTTCCGGAGTTCTTCCAGCTTTGCGATTTCCGCCGGCAGGGAGCCTTTCAGGTTATTGTCGAACAGGTGCAGTTCCTCCACTCGTCCGTCATCGTTCAGACTCACTCCGTGCCAGTCGCGTAGTGGCAGATCGCTCAGCCAGTTCGTCTGGATGATCCAGTCCGGTCCTCCTGTTCCGTTGTACAGTGCGACCAGAGCATCCCGATCGGGGTCGGGGACCTGCACGGTAACATCGACGAATGCGGTGACACTGCCTGCCATCGCGGTAATCCGGGCGGTACCGTTCATTACTGCAGTTACATGGCCCTGCGCACTGACACTAACGGTGGCGACGCTGCTGCTGAACCAGGTTACACCTGCGTCGGTGATTGTCTGATCGTGCTGATCGAATACGGTCGCCGTAAGCTGTTCGATTTGACCTATGGCGGTGAGCGATACCGGAGACGGGGATATGGTAATGCGAGTCGGAATCGGTGTCTCCGGCTCTGTAGGACTGTCCGTGCCGCAACCGGATAGCATCAAACCACAGAGGCACAGCATCAGATACTGGAAATGACGGAGCAACAGGTTCATTGCAAACCTCCCGGAAGCGTAACCGATACCGAGATACCAGCACATCCAGATGGCAGCCGCATTGTCTGTATCCGCAATGACTATAAACGGACGTTGTTCCACGACTAACCGGGGCGAACTGTGTCGTGTATATGGGGGTTAGCTCATACCAATGCAAGAAGATAATTCAAGTACACGAATTTCAATAATTACAACAGTTTATATTTTTTACTGTTAAAGCGTGGATAGTAACCCGGCATCGAGAGGGTAACCAATGCTTCGTGCCTGAGAAGTCTGTTTATGCATGCACACTGCGGGGAGCCTGCGGGATTCGATCGGGGAGATCAAACGTGGTCGGACCGTCCGGGAATAGTAATAGATAATAGAACCGCAAAAACATATCACACGTACGTCAGCCAGCCGTGGGTATCCTCGCCCTCGCCGGTGGTGACCGCGAAGAACCGGTCCTGGATCTCCTTCGTGACCGGACCGCGGGACCCGCCGCCCACGGTGATGCGGTCTATGGACCGGACCGGCGTAACTTCCACGGCGCTGCCCACGAAGAAAACCTCGTCGGCGATGTAGAGCATTTCCCGGGGGATGTCCTGTTCGACGACCTCGAACCCGGCGTCCTGGGCGAGTGTCATGACGGAGTTGCGGGTGATGCCGCCGAGGACCGAGGCCGCCAGGCTGTTGGTGATGACCCGGTCTTCCTTCACGACGAAGATGTTCTCGCCGCTTCCTTCGCTGATCAGGCCGTCGGTGTTCAGCGCGATGCCCTCGCTGTACCCGTTCTCGATGGCCTCCATGCGGATCAACTGGGAATTGAGGTAGTTCCCGCCGGCCTTGGACAGGGCGGGGTGGGTATTCGGCGCGGGACGGGTCCAGGAGGAGATGCACACGTCCACGCCGTTTTCGAGTACGTCGTCGCCGAGATAGGCGCCCCAGTCCCATGTCCCGATGGCGACTTCCACGGGGCATCCCAGGGGGTCGACGCTAAGCAGGCCGTACCCGCGGTATACGACGGGTCGGACGTAACAGGAAGCGTGCTTGTTGGACCGGATGGTCTCCAGGACGGCCTCGCTGATTTCCGCTGGGGAGTAGGGGATTTCAACCCGGTAGATCTTGCAGGAGTCGAAGAGCCTGTCCACGTGCTCTTGGAGCCGGAACACCGCGGAGCCCTGATTCGTCTTATAGCAGCGCATGCCTTCGAAGAAACTCGAACCGTAATGCACCACGTGAGAAAGCACGTGGAGCTTCGCGTCTTGCCAGGGTACCAGCTTCCCATTGAACCAGATGTATTCGGCCTCCGGCAGGGTGGCCATCGAGGTCTCCTTTCTGCGGTTCGATCTGCGCCGACAATCTGGCGCAAACTAGGGGGCTAACCCCCCGTTGTCAAGGGCAAAAGGCTTGACACCCTCTTCGCGAATCCCCTAGCTTACGCCATGACGAAATCGGACCATGACACAGTATTCATGCGCCAGGCGCTGGACCTCGCGGCGCGGGGAATAGGGCGTACCAGTCCCAATCCCATGGTGGGTTCCGTGGTCGTCCGCGACGGCGTCGTCCTGGGCGAGGGTTATTACCGGGAGTACGGCGGGCCGCACGCCGAACCGCAGGCCCTCGAGGAGGCCGGCGGCCGCGCCCAGGGCGCCGTGCTGTACGTTACCCTGGAGCCCTGCTGCCACCAGGGCAGTACGCCGCCGTGCACGGACGCGATCATCGCATCGGGCATCGCCCACGTCCACGTCGCCATGTCCGATCCGGACCGGCGCGTCTCAGGCAAGGGGATCGAGCGGCTGCGCACCGCCGGCATGACCGTGGAGACGGGCCTGCTGGAAGCGGAAGCGCGGGAACTGAACGCGGCCTACGTGCGCCACCGCGAAACGGGCCAATCCTTCGTGCTGCTCAAGCTCGCCCAGACGCTGGACGGCCGCATCGCCACGCGGAACGGCCATTCGAAGTGGATCACCGGGGAGGCGGCCAGAAAGAGGGTACACCTGATGCGCAGCCGGGCGGACGCCGTGCTGGTGGGTATCGACACCGTACTGGCGGACGACCCGCGGCTCACCGTCCGGCACGTGGACGGCCGCCAGCCCCGTCGCGTCGTGCTCGACAGCCGGGCCCGCACTCCGCTGGACGCTCGGGTATTGAACGGAGAAGCGCCGGCGACGGTGTGCGTTACGGAGGCCGCACCCGCGGATCGGATTGACGGACTGAAAGATGCCGGCGCCGAAGTGTTGGTATTGCCTGGCGGGGACGGATCCATTCCAATAGACCCGCTCAAGTCGGCGCTTGGCCAGGCCGGTATCGTGACCCTCATGGTGGAAGGCGGCAGCCGCGTGGCCGCTTCCTTCCTGCGGGAGCGCGCCGTCGACCGGATCGCCTGCTTCGTCGCGCCGCGCATCCTGGGCGCGGGGATCCCATCGATCGCCGACCTGGCACTGGACGACCTTTCGAAGGCGATTCAACTGAACGATACGAAAGTGGAGCAACTGGACGACGACCTACTCGTCACGGGCACGCCGGGGTATGCTTGAAGAGGTTGTGAGCAGCCGGCAGCCGCGCATGAAGAGGTTCTGGGCAGTTGGCCGCCGCGCCTGTGGAGGTCATCGGCGCTGGCAGGCACGTAGCATGAAACTGGCACGGAATATCAATCTGGCACGGAGTATGAACCATGTTCACGGGCATCATTGAAACCACGGGCGTTGTCCGGTCGCTGGAACTCGGCGCGAGCGAAAACGCCGCAAGCGAGAACGAGGGCACGGGCGGATGCGCCGATGGCGACGCCGCGGGCGAAAGCTTGGACGTAGACGAGAAGGCGGGCGAGAATACGTGCGGACTCAGGCTGACCGTGGATGCGCCGGCTATGGCGCCGGAATTCCAGCAGGGCGCCAGCGTCGCCGTCAATGGCGTCTGCCTGACCGTCGTAGACACCGCAGGCGAGGCGTTTACCGTGGAAATCGTACCCGAAACGGTCTCCCGGACGACCTTCGGAAGCCTGAAGGCCGGGCACCGGGTCAACCTGGAGCGTCCGCTGCGTCTTTCGGACCGGATAGACGGCCACCTGGTCCAGGGACACGTGGACGGCGTGGGACGCATCGCGGTGCGGGAAGAACGGGGCAACAGCCTGTGGTACGAGGTGGAAATCCCGGACGATCTGACGCCCTTCGTCATCGAAAAAGGGTCCATCGCACTGGATGGAATAAGCTTGACAATCGCCGGTCTGACGGGTAGTTTGGCCGCCGTATCGATCATCCCGCACACCGCGTCGATTACGACGTTCGGCGGCAGGCAGATCGGTGACGAGGTGAACATAGAAGTGGACATGATTGGCCGGTACGTCGCGTCCCTTATGCATGTCGGCAGCGATTCGGGCGGAGGAGCGCACCCGGGTCCGTCACCCATCACCGAATCCTGGTTGAAAGAGCGCATGTAGCGTCGGCAAGACCCGGAGGCGGTACGAGTACAGACCGGGGTCCGCCGAGACCGGGCGACCGAAAAATACGGTTATTGAGCATGTCGTCCCCCTATTGTTCCATCCCGGAGGCGGTCGAGGAGATCAAGTCCGGGCGCATACTGATTGTCATCGACGACGAAGACCGCGAGAACGAAGGCGATTTCATCATGGCCGCCGAAAGAACGACACCGGCGGCCATCAATTTCATGGCCCGGTACGGCCGTGGACTGATTTGCCTTCCGACCACGCGCGAACGCCTGGATGAACTGAAAGTGCCCGCCATGGTCGGCGAAGAGGTCAATACGGCGTTGCACAGCACGCGCTTCACCGTATCCGTCGATGCCGTTAATGGTACGACGTCGGGCATTTCGGCGGCGGACCGCGCCGAGACGGTCCAGGTGTTCGTCCGTCCGGAAAGCAGGCCCGACGACCTGGCGCGCCCGGGCCACATCTTTCCGCTGCAGGCCTTCGACGGCGGCGTGTTGCGCCGGGCCGGACACACAGAGGCCACGGTCGACCTGGTGAAGCTGGCCGGTCTCTTTCCCGCCGGCGTGCTCTGCGAGATCATGGACGACGACGGGTCCATGGCCCGCCTGCCCCGGCTGGTCGAGATCGCGAACGACCACGGCCTGAAGATCATTACGATCAAGGACCTGATCGAGTACCGCCGGCGCAGTGAGAAACTTGTCAGGCGGGTGGTCACGACGACCATCCCCAGCAGGCACGGGGAATTCGAGTCCCACCTTTACGAGGACCAGTTGACGGGCGACCACCACGTCGCCCTGGTCAAGGGCAACGTGGACGGCGAGGCGAACGTGCTCGTCCGCGTGCACTCCCAGTGTCTCACGGGGGACGTTTTCGGGTCCATGCGATGCGATTGCGGCGACCAGCTGCAGCAGGCGCTCAAGCGCATCAGCGACGAAGGCAGCGGCGTGCTCCTGTACATGCGCCAGGAGGGACGGGGCATCGGGCTGGCCAACAAGCTCAGGGCCTACGCCCTCCAGGACCAGGGCCATGACACGGTGGAGGCGAACCAGGCGCTCGGCCTGCCCGTGGACGCGCGCGACTACGGGATCGGTTCCCAGATCCTGGCGGACCTGGGCCTGACCACGATCCGGATCATGACCAACAACCCGTCGAAACGGTTCGGGATCGAGGGGTACGGGCTCGACGTGACCGAACGCGTCCCGCTGCAGACCTCGCCGAACCGGTACAACGTGGGATATCTCAAGACCAAGCGCGGCAAGCTGGGCCATCTGCTCGACCTCGAAGAACCACTGGACGACGTTGGATTCGACAGCCTGCTTTAAGGAGTGCCTGCGTGACGAGAACCATTGAAGGCAGCGTGGAGAGCGGAGGAGACGACCGGTACGGCATCGTGGCCGGCCGTTTCAACGGATTCATCACCGAGTCCCTGCTGAAAGGCGCACTGGACGGGCTTCGCCGCCACGGGGCGGATGAAGACCGGATCGACGTGGTCTGGGTACCGGGTGCTTTCGAGATCCCGCTGGTGGCCCGGAACATGGCGGCAAGCGGGCGTTATGGCGCCGTGATCTGCCTGGGATGCGTCATTCGCGGAGCCACCCCCCACTTCGACTACGTAGCCGGAGAAGCCGCCAACGGGATTGCCGCCGCGTCCCGGGACACCGGGGTGCCGGTGATCTTCGGCGTGCTGACCACTGAGAACCTCGAACAGGCCATCGAACGGGCGGGTACGAAGGCGGGCAACCGGGGTTGGGACGCCGCGCTGGCCGCCTTGGAAATGGCGGACGTGATGCGCAAGTTGGGAGGACCAGGCGGACCAGGCGGACCAGGCGGACCAGGCGGACCAGGCGGACCGGGCGGACCAAGCCGTCCGGGGGACCCCGAGTGAACGTACGCGCGGGGGAGCGTCGCCTGGGCCGTGAACTGGCGCTGCAGTCGCTCTATCTCGCCGAACAGACCGGGGGGGATCCCGGCAAGGCCCTTCCCGGGCTGCCCGGTTGGTCCCTGGCGTCCGAGCACTCCCGGCGTTTCGCCGAGGCGCTGATTGATCAACTGCTGCAGCACGAAGAGATCGTGAACGGCCACATCACCGCGGTGGTACGGCACTGGGACCGGGACCGCGTGGCCCGCATCGACGACTGCATCCTCCGGCTGGGCGCTTGCGAGCTCATCGCTTTCCTCGATATACCGACGGCAGTATCCATCAACGAAGCGATCGAACTGGCCAAGAAGTACAGCACGGAACAGTCCGGCGGGTTCGTCAACGGCGTCCTGGACGCCGTGGCCGCGAGACATCTCACGGCGGCAGACCAGGTCTGATCCCGCCCGATCGGCTTGCCGGCGCATACACAGGGAATGAACCTCGACGTGCGATACGGCCTTCTGTCCGACATTCATGGTAACCTGGAGGCGCTGGATGCCGTACTCGAAGCAATGGCCGGTGAGCGTATCGGCCATTACCTTTGCCTGGGCGACATCGTTGGATACGGCGCCAGTCCCAATGCGTGTCTCGACCGCATTACCGGACTGACGACGGACGTGATCGCGGGCAATCACGACCATGCCGCGATCGGGAAGCTGGATATCTCCACGTTCAACCCTTATGCGGCGGAAGCGGCGCTGTGGACGCGGCGGCAGCTTACGCCCGACGGCCGGCGCTACCTGGGAGGGTTGCCCTATGTCCGGCGGATCGAGGATCTTTTTATCGTCCACGCGAGTCCGGACCGTCCGGAGGAGTGGATCTACCTGACTTCGCCCTGGCAGGCGGACGAAGCCTTCGAGGCGATGCCCGCCGGTGTTACGCTTTGCGCACTGGGCCACACGCACGCGCCGATGATATTCGAGAAGCGGAACGCGGAAGACCGCAGCAGACAGATCCCGCCGTCCGCGCTTGAACTGGCATCAGCGCGCAGATACATCGTGAATGTGGGCAGCGTGGGCCAGCCGCGGGACGGGGATCCCCGGGCGGCGTACTGCGTATACGATACGGAGATGAAGCAGATCGAGATAAAGCGGGTTCCCTACGACCTGGAATCCGCGCAACGGAAGATTCGCAAGGCCGGCCTGCCGGATCTGCTCGCGGAGCGGCTTGAATTCGGCCGGTGACTGAGGATTTCGAAGACATGGTTGCTTATCGCGTTGTTTCCATGACCGGCATGGCGGTGGCTTTCGTCGTATCGCTTGCCGTGTACACCAAGACCATCGCGCCCACGGTGCCTTTCTGGGACGGCGGCGAATTCATCGCGGCATCCTATATCCTGGGCATACCCCATCCGCCGGGCTCCCCGCTCTACATTCTGATCGGCCGGCTCTTCACCGTACTGCCCGACCTGGGCCTGGGCATCGCCTGGCTGGTGAATTTCTCCTCCTGCCTCTTCAGCGCGCTCACGGTGACGGCCGTTTACCTGGTCATCGTGAAGGCGGTTACGCTCAACCGGGACCGGGACGGGCTGTCCCTCTACGAAAGCCTGGCCGTCTGCTGCAGCGCGTTGACGGGCGGGCTGCTGCTGGCCTTCTCCGATACGTTCTGGTTCAACGCGGTGGAAGCCGAAACCTACGCGCTCTCCATGCTGTGCATGACGGCCTGTACCTGGCTGATGCTGCACTGGATCGAACGGCACGAGCAAAGCGGCAGCGAGCGTTATCTCTTCCTGGTCGGTTACCTGGCCTTTCTCGGCATCGCCGTGCACATGTTCACCATGCTGATTCTGCCGGCCGCGTTCCTCTGCGTGGTCTTCACGGACCGGGTCATCCGTTCGAACCGGAAGCTGGTGCTGCTTTGCGCGGCCATGGGCCTGATCCTGTTCAGCGTCGTGGCTTCCATCGACGTGTTTTTCGTCACAGTACCCCTCGCCATCGCCGGACTGGTCCTCACCAGGGGGCGGCTGCCGTGGGGTTACCTGGCGCTGCTGTGCATCTTCGCCGTCGCCGTGATGTTCTTCGGCATGGAGGGCGTGGGCGCATACAACGGACTCCCGCTGATCGTGATCGGCGGATTCGAGGCCACCTTCGGCACGGTGATGTTCAGCCTGGCGCTGGTGAGCGCGGCCCTCGCCCTGGTCTCGGCCACGGCCGACGATCCCGGGCGCTACAAGTGGCCGTTCTGGACGGTAGTGCTCTTTCTCGCCGTACTGGGCTATTCCGTGAATTTCTACGTGCCGATCCGGGCGGCCCAGCAGCCCATCATCAACGAAAACGATCCGTCGACCTGGCAAAATTTCGAGGGATTCCTGGAACGCAAGCAATACGGCCAGGAAAGCATGTTCGAATCGATGCTCAACAGAAAGGGCACCTGGTCCTCCCAGTTCGGAAACGGTGAAAACATGGGGTTCTGGCGGTTCTTTTCCCGGCAGTTCAGCGCCCCGTCCTTTCCCTTCTGGCTCTTTCCCGTCCTGCTGGTCGCCCTGGGCATCATCTCCCAGGCGGAGAGGGACCGGCGCAGCATAGTTTTCCTGGGCGCCATGCTGCTGATCTGCAGCGTCGGGCTCATCCTCTACATGAACTTTTCGGACGGTTCGCGGGGCATACAGCGGGAGGTCCGCATCCGGGACTATTTCTATACCCCCGCTTTCGTATTCGCCGCGGTGCTGATGGGTATCGGCGTCCGGTCGCTGCTGAACCAGGTCGGCGTCTGGCTGGGCCGGCTGCGGTTGCCCGCGGAGAAGGGAACGGCCGGCATCGCCGTGCTGATGACCGCACTGCCCCTGGTCCCCTTCGCCTATCATTACGAGTCCCACTCCCGGGAAGGCAACTACATACCCTACGACTACGCCTACAACATGCTGCAGTCCTGCGACGAGAACGGTCTCATCTTCACGAACGGCGACAACGACACCTTCACGCTCTGGTTCCTCCAGGAGGTGGAAGGCCTCCGAAAGGACGTGCGGGTGATCAATCTAAGTCTCCTCAACACGAACTGGTACATCAAGCAACTGAAGCACATGGAACCGAAGGTGCCCATCGCCCTGGCCGACGAGACCATCGACCTGCTGAACATCCAGGCCTGGGAGGAAAGGGAGGTGCATCACGCGGGCATTACGTGGACCGTGCCCCCGGCCGGCACGCTGGGAGAGGACATCGGATATCTCAGGGTCCAGGACCTGATGATCCTGCACATCCTGGAGCAGAACAACTGGGAAAGACCCGTCTATTTCGCCGTGACCGTCTCGCCGGGGAACGACGTGGGCCTGGACGACTTCATGCAACTGGAAGGCATGGTCTGGCAGGTCCTCCCGGATCCCGACCCGGACCTGATGGACGTGGAGCGGACCCGGCACAACCTTTGGAACGTCTACCAGTACCGCGGCATAGCGGATCCGGAGGTCTACAAGGATCCGCAGGTCCGCACCCTCCTGCGGAACTACACCGTGTCCTTCCATCAACTGGCGCTGAACCAGTGGAGACGGGGCCGCCCGGACCAGGCCATCGAGTCCATCGAGAAGTACCTGGAGTACGACATCACGAACGGCGCGCTTGAACGGCTCATGCTCATCCAATTCAACGCCGACCAGGGCGAGTTTGCCGCCGTCGAGGACCTTGCGTCGGAACTGGCCGGGGAATTCAGCACTTTCGACGGGTATACCATCCTGAGTCAGTCCCTGCGGAGACTGGGCCGCGTGGCGGAGGCCGCCGAACTGCTGGAACGGGGTGTTTCGGCCCATCCCGAATACACCACGGGATACGATCAACTCGTGAATCTCTATTTCCGGATGGATGATTCGGACCGGATGCTTGAAACGCTGGAAAGGTGGCAGCGGATCGCTCCGGCGGATACGGTCGTACAGGACATGATCGAGGATCTCAAGGAAGCCGGCGATGAGCGCGGACCCTAGGCGCGGCGATTCGAGCGTTCCCTGAGGCCGGGCCGCGTCCCGGGTCCTGATTTCCCTGAGGCCGGGCCGCCCGCCGGTTCAGTCCAATGCGCATTCTGGTCATAAACTGGAGGGATATCCGCAACCCGGAAGCGGGCGGCGCCGAAGTGCATCTGCACGAGACTTTCTCGAGGATCGCCGCATGGGGGCACGAGGTCACCCTGCTCTGCAGCCGGTTCCCCGGCGCGGCGGGTTCCGAGCAGATTGACGGTATCGACGTCATCCGTCACGGCGGGAAATGGACGTTCAACCTGACCGCGCCCTGGTACTATCGAAAGCGCCTGGCTCACCGGCCCTTCGACGTCGTCATCGAAGACATCAACAAGATCCCGGCACTGATGCCCTGGTTTCTAAACGGCCCCCCGCTGATGGTCCTGCTGCACCATCTCTTCGGGACCACGTTCTACCGGGAAATCAACCCGGTGCTCGCGACCTACCTGTACTTCATGGAACGGCTGATTCCCCGGGTGTACCGCCGTTGCCTCTTCGAAGCGGTCTCCGAAAGCACCCGGGACGAACTCGTCAGGATGGGGGTCGCGGCGGACCGGATCAGCGTCGTGCACAACGGGTTGGCCCCCCGGTTTCTGGACGCCGGGAACATCGGTGTGCCGGCCGCCCCGGACCGCAAGGAGGCGCCTGCCGCTTCGGACCGGAAGGAACCCGGCCTGGTCATATACCTCGGCCGCCTCAAGAAGTACAAGAACGTGGACCACCTGATCCAGGCCATGGCTTTTGTCCGCGAAGAGGTTCCTGGTGCGCGCCTGGTGATCGTGGGCACGGGCGACCGGCGCCGCGCGCTCGAAGCATTTACGCGGTCCATGGGCCTGGACGAGGCGGTGCGTTTCACGGGTTTCGTTTCCGAGGAAGAAAAACTGCGCCTGCTGACCCGCGCCGAAGTGGCGGCCTATCCCTCGAGCAAGGAAGGGTGGGGCATCACCGTGATCGAGGCCAATGCCTGCGGCGTGCCGGTCGTGGCGACCCGGGTGCCCGGGCTTCGCGACGCCGTGGTCGACGGGGAGACGGGCGTGCTGGTCCCGCTCGGGGACCGGAAGGCCATGGCGCGCGCGTTGATCGACCTGCTGCGCGACCGGGAAAAGCGTGAACGGCTCGCGGGGAACGCCGTAGCGAGGAGCAGGCGTTATACCTGGGAGAACACGGCACGGCAGACGCTGCGGGTGATCCGGCGTTCCATGGGGGAAGGCACCGATGCCGCGTGACGAACCGGCGACAGCGGAAGACAGGGAGGAGAAGATGGACATCACCGTCGTGATTCCCCTGTACAACGAGGCGGAGAGCCTGCGGGAGCTCCACGAGCAGATCGTGACGGCCCTCGAGGCGTCGGGGAAGTCCTTCGAGGTGCTTTTTATCGACGACGGAAGCCGGGATGGATCCTTCGAAGCCATACGCCGGCTCCGGGATAGCGACGACCGGGTGAGGGCCATCCGGTTCCGCCGCAACTACGGGAAGTCCGCGGCGCTGGCCGTCGGCTTCGAAGCGAGTCGTGGCGAGGTCGTCGTGACCATGGACGCAGACCTGCAGGACGATCCCGCGGAAGTGCCCGCCATGGTCGATCTGCTGGAGGAGGGCTTCGACCTGGTGTCCGGCTGGAAGAAATCGCGGAAGGACCCGCTGTCCAAGCGCATCCCGTCGAAGCTGTTCAACCGGGTCACGGGGATCGTCAGCGGCCTGCGGCTGCACGATTTCAACTGCGGGCTGAAAGCCTACCGCCGGGCGGTCGTGGAGACCATTCCCGTCTACGGCGAACTCCACCGCTACCTGCCGGTGCTGGCGCACTGGGCCGGTTTTCGCGTGACGGAAACGCCGGTGCTGCATCATCCCAGGAAGCACGGCCAAAGCAAGTTCGGCCTGGGACGGTTCACCCACGGCTTCTTCGACCTGCTGACCGTGTATTTCGTGTCGAATTACACCCGGCGGCCGCTCCACCTGTTCGGTTCCTTCGGCCTGTTGTCCTTCGCCGTCGGCGTGGGTATCGCGCTCTACCTGACCTGGCTCTGGCTGACCGGCGTCGGTATCGGGACCCGTCCCCTGTTGCTGTTCTCCGTATTCCTCATGGTCCTCGGCATCCAGCTGGTCTCCATGGGGCTGATTGCCGAAATGATCGCCCACCAGGCCCGCCGCACGGAAGACTACGCCGTCCGGGAACGGCTGGGGTGAGGCCGCGTGTACAATCCGGTCAGCCGGCACCCATCATGACACCCACCCACCGCGGCCGAGTTTGTTTCTTCGGCACCTACGAACGCGATTATCCGCGGAACCGGACGCTCGCCGAAGGCCTGAAGCGGGCCGGCTGGCAGGTGCTGGAGTGTCACGTACCCCTCTGGGAGAAGGAACGGGACAAGACCGGCCGGTACCTGGGCCCGTTCTCGCTCGTCCTGCGCGCGGTCGAACTGAAGCTGGCCTACTTCCAACTGCTTCTCAAGTACGTCTTCACGGTCGGGCGCTACGAAGTCATGCTGGTCGGATACATCGGTCATCTCGATATGCCGCTGGCCTGGCTGCTCACCCGGTTTCCGCGCCGGCCCCTCGTCTACAGTCCGTTAATCTCGCTTTACGACACCCTCGTCGATGACCGCCGGTCCGTTGCGGAAGGCACGCTTATGAGCCGCTTTCTGCGCTGGCTGGACCGGCAGACCTGCGCTAAGGCGGACCTCGTGCTGCTCGACACGGAAACCCACATAGACTACTTCGTGCAGGAATTCAACCTGCCGCGGAAGCGGTTTGCCCGGGTTTTCGTCGGGGCCGTGGAACCGGACGGGCCGGAGGGTGTGAACGGAGAGGGAGTGAACGGACCGGATTCATATGAAGACACGCCAGCTGTTGGTACGACCCTGGAGGACGCGCCCGCCGTGGGCACGCGCTCGGTGGACATGCCCGCCGCGGGGGAGCCTGCCATCGGTCCGTACGGTGAAGTCACGCCCGCGGCGGAAACGCCCTTCAGGGTCATGTTCATCGGCAAGTTCATTCCGCTTCACGGCTTGCCGTTCATGCTGGAAGCGGCGAACCGCCTGAAGGACGTACCGGATATCGAATTTCACTTCGTCGGATCGGGTCAACTGACGGACGAAATACACGAAACCGCGCGGAGACTGAACCTGGAGAACGTACGCTTCACGGACTGGATACCCTACGAGCAGTTGCACCGGTTCATGCAGGGATGGGGCGTATGCCTCGGGATTTTTGGCACGTCGGGCAAAGCGGTCCGCGTGATCCCGGGAAAGGTGTTCGTGGCTCTCTCGGCAGGCAAGACGGTCATCACGGCGGACTCACCAGCCATCAGGGAACTGCTTGCCGACGGGGAAAGCGCCATACTGTGCAGGCGCGGAGACCCGGAAGCGCTCGCCTGCGCCATCCGCCGGCTGCACGGGGACCGCGAACTGCTGCGCAGGATCGCCGAGGGCGGAAGCCGCGTCTTTCGCGAGCACGCCTCCACGGAACAGATCGGACGATCCGCGTCTGCTGTGCTGGAGAGACTGGTGACGGGCGGGGTTAGTACATTTCGATAGCACTCGGGTCGTGTTCAACGATCCAGACATGCAATCCATCAACCGTGAATTCGTCCAATTTAAAGGGTTGTTTGACACGTTATTCGACGCGTTGTTTGACAACGAGGTAGATTTCTTCAAACGTATGTTATATAGATACTTATGAGAATCGGTTGAACTGTTTTGACAGACATTTCAACCTTATTTGACAAGTTATTTTACAGCAAATTTGGCAAGTTCGAATGTGGTAAAATCTCTCACAACGTCTTCACCATGACCACGGCGTCTTCGGCAGGATTCGAATAATAGGCCTTCCTTAGCGCTACCGCGTGATATCCCAAGCGGCTGTACATCGACCGGGCCGCCAGGTTCGACTCGCGCACTTCCAGGCTGGAGGAAGTGCACCCCCGTCGGACCGCCTCCTCGAGAAGCCGCAGCATCATCCCGGTTCCGACCCCACGGCGCCGATACCCGGCCGCCACGGCAATGTTGGCGACGTGCACCTGGTCGGCAGCGATCCACCCCACCAGGAAACCCGCGACCGACTCCCCGTCCAACGCGACCAGGGCGACGGAAGTACCCGACATCATTTCATGGTGAAAAGCGGATTCGGACCAGGGCGCCGGATAGCACGCCCGTTCGATTTCCAGGACCTGGGGCACATGTGAACGGTCCATTTTCCGTATGACGAAGGGGTTCGCCTCGGTCATGGGTCATTCAGACGAGGTTTCGGCCCGGCCCGGCGGGCCTGGTGGGTCGGGCGGGCCACTCGGGCCATGCGCGGCAGGGGAAGCACTGGCCGATGGCGGCTGTTCGATCCGGGATGGCGGCTGCCTGGCGAAGTCGGTTTTTCGCAGGTACAGCGGTTCGAGCTTGTTCAGGTCGGACTGCTCGCCCCGCTTGAGTCGGTCCAGGCCGAGAAACGCGGTCGAGGAGGCCATCAGCCGTCCCGCGCCCGCGGGCGGGAAGCAGGCCCGATCACCGAGAATGTTGACGATGTCCGGTCGGTACGCGTCTACACCGCTGCCGACGAGCAATACCTTGTCCTCGATGGAGGCCAACACGTCTTCGAGCGGCCCCACCCGGAATTCGGTTTGCCGCTCGGGCCAACCGCCGGACGTATCGTAGCGGGCTTCGTAGACCTGGCCCCTGCGGGCATCGGTCAGCACGTGGACGGGATACCTGCTGCAGGGCACCTGGAAGGCGATGGCATCGAGCGTAGGCACGGCGGCGACCGGTCGCTTCGTCACGTAGGCAAGGCCCTTGACCAGGCTCAATCCCACCCGCAGCCCGGTATACGAACCGGGTCCGATCGAGATCGCGAAACCTTCCACCTCCGACCACTGAACGTCCAGGTCGCCCATGATGCGTTCCAGCATTCCAGGCAGTTTTTCGGCGTGCACGCCGCCCAACTCCTGGGACGCTTCGGCCATCACCTGGCGGTCCCGGATCACGGCGATCCCGGCGATTGTGGAAGAAGTCTCGAGTCCCACGACGATCATGGGCGATTAATCTCCGTCATTGTCAGTAACGCAGCTTGGTCAACAGCCAGCCGCCGATCAACAGCACGAAGACCGGGGCCAGGTCGATCCGAACGTTCGTCTTCGGCACGGGGATGGGTGGTATGATCCGTCTGAAGGGCAACAGGACCGGCTCCGTGAGCCACGTCAGAAAACGTACGAGCGGAGAGGCCGGATCCGGATTGAACCAGGACATGACCGCGCGGACGATGATGAGGACCAGGTATATCCGTAGTATCTGGATCAGGATCATGATAATGGCGTATCAGACGAATTTCGCTGCGCTCCGAGTGCATGGGAACTTTACCGACCAACGTGGGCTTTGTCAACGACGAAGATAGAGGCCAGGACGCCCGGCTTGCCCGCGTCCCGATTCGACGCCGCTGCGGATTCCGACCGACCGGATTTCCAGGCGGGAAGTAACCTCTGGCGTGGCGCGATGCGTCCTTCTATCTTACGGCAGTCTGATGATACCCAGGTGGGTTGCGGCGACACGGTCTCGCGGTGCTCCATGACGCGGATGCAGATGTCCGGCACCGTGATCCGGAGGCCGGAAAGCGTTGCCGGAACACCGATTGGAAAAGGAATCACATGGCGGACATCCGCGTGGATGAGAATAAACTTCGGGCTTTAACGGCGGCGGTCTTCGAGCAGGTCGGCCTGACGCCTGAAGACGCGGCCATCGAAGCCGAAGTGCTGGTATGGGCGAACCTGCGCGGAGTGGACTCCCACGGTGTCCAGCGGGTCAACGGATATGTCCATGCGGTGGAAGCCGGACACTACAATACCCGGCCGGACATCCGGATCGAACGGGAGACGCCCGCCACAATGCTCATCGAGGCCGATTGCGCCTTCGGCCCGGTGGTCACGACCTATGCCATGAAGCAGGCCATCGAGAAGGCCCGCGGGGCGGGCATCGGATGGGTGCTGGTCCGCAACACGACCCACCAGGGCGCCATGGCTTACTACGCACAGATGGCCGCCCGGGAGAACATGGCCGGCATCGCTTCCGTCTGCAATCCCCCGAACATGGCCCCGCCGGGCGCGCGGGCGCCGGGGGTGCACAACAGTCCGATCGCCATCGCCGTGCCGGGCAGCAACGGCCGAGCCATCTCCCTGGACATGGCCACGAGCGTGGCCGCTTTCGGCAAGCTGGACGTGGCCGTGGACCGGGGCGAGTCCATCCCCGACACGTGGGCGCTGGACGGCGACGGACATCCGACTACGGACCCCCGCAAGGCCCGGTTTCTGCAGCCCGCGGCCGGCTACAAGGGCTATGGGCTGGCCCTTATCTTCGAGTGCCTGTCGAGCCTGATGGTCGGCAATCCCCTGTTGACGGCCGCCATCTCGGGACGCGGCGCAAGGCCCGGCGCGCAGAACAGCTTCATCGGCGCCATCGATATCGCGGCGTTCACCGATCCGGACACCTACCGCACGCAGATCGATGAGCTCGTCTCGGCCATGAAGAGCCTGCCCCGTGTCGATGGGGTCGACGAACTCTTCGTACCGGGAGAGCCGGAGGAACTCGTCCTTCGGGAGCGTATCGAGGACGGGATTCCCCTGCCCGCCGGTACCCGGGACAAGCTCATCGAGGTCGCGGAGAAATTCGGGCTGGAAGTGCCCTGGAAGGCTTAGGCGGACGTGAATGTCCGGGATGGCGGTTCGTGAACGTTAATGCCCGGAGCGTCAAGGGATTGGAACACTCTGGAGATCAAACGCATGACCAGTGACTGGGGTTATTCGGAGGAAGGATTGAAACACTACACCGCGTGCCGGACCATCGGTCCCATCGTGGTGGACGGGCGGCTCGACGAGCCTTCGTGGCAGCACGCGGTCCGTTCGCCGCGCTTCGAGGACCTGGAGGAGCCGGACCGGCCGGCGCTGTTCGACACGCGGGCCGCGGTGCTCTGGGACGACGACTACCTGTACGTGGGTTTCTGGGTGGAGGACCCCGACGTGCGGGCGACGTACACGGAGCGCGATTCCATGATCTGCGAGGAAAACGACGTGGAAGTCTTCATCACCGGGAAAGACAGTTACTATGAATTCGAACTGAACCCCCTGGGAACCATCATGGAACGGTTCTACGTGTGGCAGAACGCCTATGTGGAGGGCGGATTCGACGCGCATCCCGAGTTCGACCTGCAGGGCACCGACCTGGTGGATACGCTTGGGGGAATCAAGACCGGCCACGCCCATCCGCGCGGCCGCCGCTGGGCGTTCCGCCAATGGGACCTGCCTGGTTTGAAGTGGGCGGTGCACGTGGACGGCACCATCAACGACCCAACCGACCGGGACCGGGGATGGACGGCCGAGATCGCCTTCCCATGGCAGGGACTGAAGCATCTCGCGGACGGGCGTTCGCTCCCGGCCCGGGAAGGGGATGTCTGGCGCATGGATTTCTCGCGGTTCCATTGGATCGACGAAGGCGGATTCAGGACGTGTCCGGGATGGGCCTGGAACAGCCACGGGATCTACGATTCGCACATCCCTGATCGTTTCAGCGTGATCCATTTCTCCGAGAAAGCTGTGGGTGGGAGCGAGCGGCGAGCGACGGGCGGCGAACCTGAGGCGACGAGCGGCGAAACGAGTAGTCACGAAGCGCAGGCGGGCGTGATCGGCAGCGGTCATCCCACGACGGTAACCCGGACCCGGCAGGCCGAACAGGCCGAACAGACTCTACGATACAGGTGCAAAAGGACGCGGGACGACCTGGTCGTAGACGGCGACCTGGCCGAGGAAACGTGGGCGCTGGCGGAGCGATCTGCGCTGTTCAGCGATCACACGGGCGCCCGTGCGCTGTTCGATACCACGGCGGCCATGGCCTGGGACGACCAGGGCCTCTACATCGGGTTCTGGCTGGAGGATCGCGATATTCAGGCCACCCAGGCAAAACCCGCTCACGAGGTACGGGAGGACAGCCACGTGGGCGTGCTCATCACCGGTCCCGGTGCGTACTACGATCTGGCCGTGAATCCGCTGGGCGCCACTTCGGAGATGTGCTACATCTGGAAGGAAGCCTACCGGGATGACGACCGGTTTCACGTGCCGGAATTCGACCTGGCGGTCCACCGGCCCGAGGTGCTTGGGGGTCACACGCGGACTGACATAAGCGCCATGCGCTGGGCCTTTTCGGATTGGCGCATGCCCGGGTTGCGGGCCGGGGTTAGAGTGGATGGCGAACCGGGCAGAAGACACCGGGTCGATCGGGGCTGGACCGTGGAGTTGGCCCTGCCGTGGGCAGGCTTGAAATGGCTGGCCGATGGGCAGGACGCCGAGTTGGCCGATGGACAGGTCGGTGGACAGATCTATGAGCAGACCGCCGCCCCCGTTCCGGGAGACATATGGAGGATCAGCCTGGTACGGCGGCAGGTGATCGACCAGCGCGGCCAACGCTGGCAGGCCACGTGGACGTGGCAACCGCTTGTCCTGGTAGACGGCCGGATGCCCGAAACCCACCTGGAACTGGAATTGGTCAGTTCCGGCGCATGAACCCCGAGAAGAAGTCGTTGCCCTTGTCGTCCACCACGATGAAGGCGGGGAATTTCTCCACCTGGATGCGCCAGATGGCCTCCATGCCCAGTTCGGGGTACTCCACCATGGACACCTCCCGGATGGAGTCCTTCGCCAGCCGGGCGGCCGGCCCTCCGATGGACCCGAGATAGAACCCGCCGTGCTTCTTGCAGGCGTTGGTGACCTGGACGGACCGGTTGCCCTTGGCGAGCATGACCATGCTGCCGCCGGCCGCCTGGAACTGGTCCACGTAGGTGTCCATGCGACCCGCCGTCGTCGGCCCGAAGGACCCCGAAGCGTACCCTTCCGGCGTCTTGGCCGGCCCCGCGTAGTAGACGCACAGGTCCTTGAAGTACTGCGGCAGGTCCTCGCCGCCGTCGAGCCGCTCCTTGAGCCGGGCATGGGCGATGTCCCGGGCGACGATCATGGGACCCGTCAGGGAAAGGCGCGTGGCGACCGGGTAGCTGCTGAGGGTGGCACGGATCTCGGACATGGGCCGGTTCAGGTCGATTTCCACCACATCGCCGTCCAGGGTCTCGTCCGCGATCTCCGGCAGGTACTTGGACGGCTCGGTTTCCAGCTGTTCCAGGAAGATGCCGTCCCGGGTGATCTTCGACAGGATCTGCCGGTCGGCGGCGCAGGAAACGGCAATGCCCACCGGACACGACGCGCCGTGCCGCGGCATGCGGACCACCCGCACGTCGTGGCAGAAATATTTCCCGCCGAACTGCGCGCCGATGCCGATTTCCTGGCTCATCTTCAGCACCCTCGCTTCCATGTCGAGGTCGCGGAAGGCCTGTCCGTACTCGTTGCCCTCGGTCGGCAGGGTGTCCAGGAAGCGCGCGCTCGCCAGCTTGGCCGTTTTCAGCGTGTATTCAGCCGAGGTGCCGCCCACCACGATGGCGAGGTGGTACGGCGGACAGGCCGCCGTGCCGAGGATGCGCAGTTTCTCGTCGACGAATTCGAGGAACCGTTCCTCGTTCAGCAGCGCCCGGGTCTCCTGGAAGAGGAGGCTCTTGTTCGCCGATCCCCCGCCCTTGGTCATGAACATCAGCTTGTACTCGTCGCCCCGGTCCGCGTAGATCTCGATCTGGGCGGGCAGGTTGGTCCGCGTGTTCGACTCCGTGAACATATCGAGGGGCGCCTGCTGGCTGTACCGCAGGTTGGTGCCGAGGAAGGCGTTCATGGTACCCTGCGAGAGGGCGGACTCATCGTCGCCTTCCGTCCAGACGCGGTTGCCCTTCTTGCCGGTTACGATGATCGTCCCCGTGTCCTGGCACATGGGCAGGATGCCGCCGGCGGAGATGTTGGCGTTCTTCAGCATCTCCATGGCGACGAAACGGTCGTTGTCGGACGCTTCCGGATCGTCGAGGATCTTGCGCAGCTGGGCGAGGTGTTCCGGACGCAGCAGGTGGGAACTGTCGCGGATGGCCTGGTCCGCGAGCAGGATCAGGCCATCCGTGTCGACCTTGAGGATGTCCCTGCCTTCGAAGGTGCCCGATGAGACGTGATCGCTGGTGAGCAGACGGTACGGCGTCGCGTCCTCCCCCAGGGGCAGGAGCTCGCGATGGACATAGTCGTTCAAGCCGGACGTCTCCTTACACGAAACGTACGTCGACGGTTTCGAAGCAGGTGCGGTGGGCGTCGCATTCCGCCGGTCCCACGACCTTGTCATCGGGACCGATGCCCGACACGGAGCGGACGCACCAGAAAGAACGGCCGGGTTTTTCTTCGGTAAGGGTCGTGTCGTTCTTCTCCGCTGTGTAGAACGATTTCGTCCTCAGGTACCGGCATACGGGTTGTGCCATGATAGACTCCTTGCTTGCGGCGCTGCGCAGCCCTGCCTACGCCGCCAGGGCCTGAACGGCCTGTTTCACGAGGTTCTTCGCGATCTCCACCTTGTAACCGTTGTGCGGCATGGGCGCGGCGTCTTCCACCGCGGCCTCCGCGGCGCTTTCCGCCCGGGCTTCCGTGATCCTGCGGCCCCTTAGGTAATCTTCGGCCTCGACGGCACGCCACGGAATGGGCGCCACGCCGCCCAGCACGAGGCTGGCCCGTTCGCAGGTCCCGTTCACCGTGGTCATCTGCGCGGCCAGGCTGACGAGGGCGAAATCGATGGATTCCCGCTCCCGCACCTTGAGGAACATGCCCCTGCTGTTGGCCTCCGGTTTCGGAATCGTGATTTCCGTCACGATCTCGTTGGGCCGGAGGATGTTCTCCCGCCGGATGTTCATTTCGGGCATGGTGAAGAAATCGTCCAGGACGACTTCGTTCGCGCCGCGGGGGCCATGGATGTTCACCGTGGCACCCAGGGCCATGAGCGCCGGGGCCGCGTCGGAGGGATGGACGATGTAACTCGGTCCGGACCCGAAGATCGCGTGGTAGGTATTGACCCCGCCCACCGCGTAGCACCGTGCACCGCCCTTCTTGAGGCACGGAAAGTCCTCGCTGCGGTAATACCAGCACCGCGGCCGCTGCAGGATGTTCCCGGCCAGTGTGGCCATGTTGCGGATCTGCGGCGAGGCGATGACGGATACCGCCTGGTGCAGCACCGGCAAATCCTGCGACACGGCGCCGTGGTCCAATACTTCCGTCAGCGTGGTCAGCGCGCCGATACGCATCCCGGCGTCATCCTGCCGGATGTAGTCCAGCCCCTCGATGGACTTGAGGTTGACCACGCGTTTCGGAACGGCGGCGTAGTCCTTCATCTCACCGACCAGGTCTGTACCGCCCGCCATGACCACCGCGTCGTCCCAGCTACGGCCCAGAAGGGAAGGCACCTGCTCTATCGACGTCGCATTGACGTAGGAAAAGTTCTGCATGGATCAGCCCTCCTTCACTGCGGCCAGCGCGCTGAGCACTTTGTCGGGGGTGAACGGCATTTCCCGTATCCGGGCGCCGCAGGCGTTGTAGATGGCGTTGGCGATGGAGGCGGGGGTCGGGATCGTCGCGGGTTCGCCGATGCCGATGACGCCTCGTTCCGGTTCGTCGTACCTGAGGATTTCGATTTCAGGGATGTCCATGGAGCCCATGACCTTGTAGTCTTCCAGGTTTGCGTTGACCATGTAGCCCGTCGCGGGGTCCATGATGCGGTTCTCGTACATGCCGTAACCGATGCCCATCAGGACGCCGCCGTTTACCTGGCTTGCCCAGGTGAGCGGGTTCAGGATCATGCCGCTGTTGTGGACGGCCACGACCCGGTCGACCTTTACCAGGCCGGTTTCGGTGTCGACGCTGACCTCGACGAAGTGCACGCCGGGCACGCCGCTGTCCGAGTAACCGGGCAGCCACTGGCCGTGGAAGAAGATGGGCTCGTCCCCGAGCTGGGCCGCCGCCTGCTGCCAGGTCATGCTCCTGGAAGGATCGCTGCCCACGAACACGTTGCCGTCCGAGGCTACGAGTTCACCCGGTTCCACGCCGAAGTTGGGCGCGATCTTCTTGAACAGTTCGAGTTTCGCCAGCATCGTCGTACCCTTGATGGCGGGCGATACCGACGCGGCTGTGGTGCTTCCGCCGCTTCCGCCCGAATAAGGGTAGTTCGTGTCGCCGATGCCGACGGTAATATCCTCTATCTTCAACCCGAACTCTTCCGCCGCGACCATGTGCACCAGGGTGAGCGTCCCGGTACCGATGTCCTGCGTGCCGCACTTCACGTGCACGCTCCCATCGGGATTGATGGTACACTCGGCCTGCGTCCTTCCGCCGCCGCCGCCCCACCGGCACGATCCCACGCCCATGCCGGTCTTGATCCGGCCGGTCTGGGAATTGGGCGTGGCGCTCCGGCGGGTCTTCCAACCGATGTGCTCCGCGCCCATGGCCACCATGTTGCGCCGCGCTTCATCCGGGTCGTTCATCTGGCGGATGTCGATGGGGTCCATACCCAGCGCCTCGGCCATCTCGTCCATCATGGATTCCATGGCGAAGGCCGCCTGGGGGTGTCCCGGCGCGCGCTGGGCGGCCATAGGCCCGGCGTTGGTGAACACGCTCGTCTGTTCGATGCGGTAGTTGGGGATCTCGTAGAGGTACGGCGCTCCGGGAATGTTGGCGCTGCCGGCGACGCCGGGCGTACCGTAGTTGGACCGCTCGTAGGCGACCAGCTTGCCGTCGCTCGTCGCGCCCAGCTTCACGTGCTGCACGGCGGAGGGCCGGTTCCCGGTGGAAAGGTGCTCTTCCTTGCGCGTCAGCATCAGCTTCACGGGCGCTCCGGCCTTCCGGGCGAGCAGGGCGCAGATCACGCCTTCCTTGCGGGCGCCGAACTTGGCGCCGAACCCGCCGCCCATGAACTCCGTAATCACGCGGACGTTCGTTTCGGGGATTCCGAAATGCCCGGCCAGTTCGCCGCGCACGCTGAATACGCCCTGGGTGGAGGCCCAGACCGTCAGCTTGTCGCCTTCCCACTGGCACACGTTGCCGTGGGTCTCCAGCGCGATGTGGGACTGCACCTGGCACCGGTAGGAGGCCTCGAGGGTCACGTCGGCCTGGGCGAATCCCGCGGCGATGTCGCCCTGCTCGCCGACCCTGGGCTCGCCTACGTTACCGCGGTCGCTGTGCACCTGGGCCGCGTCCGGGTCCCGCGCCGCGTCTTCGTCCACGACGAAGGGCAGCACCTCGTAATCCACGTCGATGGCGTGGAGCGCGTCTTCAGCGACCTCCGGCGTCGTTGCCGCGACGGCCGCTATTTCCTGTCCGGCGAACCGGCACTCCCGTGAGAAGACCTCGGGGTCGTCGTTGGGAAGCACCACCACACTCACGCCGGGCAGCGCCATCGCCCGGGTGGCGTCGATGCGGTTGATCCGGGCGCGGGGGTGGGCCGATCGCAGGATGCGACCGTAGAGCAGGCCGGGCAACTTGATGTCGGCGGTGTACTTGGCGCGGCCGGTGACTTTGTCGACCGCGTCCACGCGGGTGTGGGGCTTGTTGACATAGGTGTTCTTCGAAAGGTCTCCCCAGCCGCCTTCGCCGGTATCGGGGACCTGAATTTCGATTTCTCTGGGTTCACCGTCTTCCTGGATGGTGATCGTGACCGTCTTCATCTTCTGCTGCATCGGCTCACCCTCCCTTCCGCATCTTTTCGGCGGCGCTCATCACGGCCTCGAACACGTGGGGATAGGTGCCGCAGCGACAGATGTTGCCGGACAGACCTTCCCGGACCTCGTCCGGCGTCGGGTTGTCGTTGGCGTCCAGCAACGACTTGGAGGACATCAGGAACCCCGGCGTGCAGAATCCGCACATCAGGGCGTCCTTCTCGACGAAGGCTTCCTGGATGGGATGCAGACTGTCGCCGTCCGCCATGCCTTCCACGGTCTCGATTTTCCTGCCCTGGGCGTCCATGGCCAGCGTCATGCAGCTGAAGACGAGCTTGCCGTCCATCTCCACGGTGCAGGCCCCGCACTCGCCCTTGTCGCAGACCACTTTGGGACCGGTGATCTCCAGCCTGTCCCGCAGCGCGTCGGCCAGGGTCGTGCGCGCTTCCACCTCGACGTTGTGCGACTGGCCGTTCACGTCGAGCGATATGGTCGCCGACATGACGCCCTCGGCTTCCTGGGCGGCCGCCGTCCCGGCTTCAGAAACCAGGATGGCCGGCGCTACGGCTGCCGTCACCGCACCTGCGCCCGCGCCCTTGAGAAAACCACGGCGCGTGAACCGGGTCCCCGATTTCGTTTCGGAATGGGACGATTCATCGGGCCTGGCTTCATCGTGTCGATCAGCCATAGGACCTCCTCTTCTACGTATTTATGCCATCAAATCAAAGCCATCCGAACTGACGGAGTGCTAACGACAGAACCAGGCTGGCGAGTAATCACGAGAACTGGAACCGGCAATACCGGTGTTCTGTGGTAAACGGGTTGGGAACCACCCTGTGAATATGGAAGTCGGTCCGGTCGCCGTCAAGACCTTTCACTAATGGTTATACAGGGAACGAAGGCGTTGTCGTCAAACAAAACCGGGTACGCGTTTTCACTTGCGATTTCGGCCTGTGTGCCCTTAGATTCAGGGGGAGTGCGACGGTAACGTGAATGGGGATGATGTTTGCCAACCGTCCGGTCCAATCGGCCGGAACAGGGTGCATGACAGTCGGAGAACGGGTATGAAGCGTTACGCATTTGCCGCCATGGCCGGTGCCGCGGTGGGCGCCCTCGTGGGTGCGGAGTTCTACCTTCGCCGGCAGGATCACGCGTACAACAGGGACCGCTGGTTCCACGAGGAATACGACGGCGCCCATCCCTACATCGTGTTTCACAACCGCAGCGGCTGGGAACTGATGCCGGGATACAGCGTGGCCGGCATCCGGATCAACGACTACGGGTTCCGGGGAACGGACTTTACGAGACGGAAGGATCCCGAAGCCGTCCGTATCATGTGTCTCGGCGACTCCTGCACCTTCGGCGCGCCAGGGGACGATTCGCCCTATCCCTACCAGCTGGAACGGCAGCTGGCCCGGATGGACCTGGAGCGCGGTCACCAGGTGATCAACGCCGGCGTGGACGACCACGCGTCCATCAACGCCCAGTTGCGCCTTCCCCGGCTCCTGGCGTTCGAGCCGGACATCCTGATCGTCTACATCGGCTGGAACGACATGTGGCTGGGAAACCCGAAGCACTATCCCGATATGCGCAGGAAGACCCAGTCCTACTGGCACTACGGCAACGGCGGCAACACGGGCCTGAGGCTGCTGGACGAAGCCAAGGAGATCCTGGAACTGAACACACCGCCGCCCATCGGCTCCTTCGACCTCGAGGACTTCCTGCCGGAGAACTACGAGTACAATATGCGCCACCTCATCCGGACGGCGAAGGACGACCGTATCCGTGTCGTTCTGACGACCCTGCCGACGCTCATATCGCGCAACGGCACAGAGATGTCCATGCAAAGCCTCGACAAGATGCGGTATCCGTCCTTTCTGGCCCGGGGAGACCTCGACCGCCTCAGTAAACTCTACGATATCTACGATGCCTCGATCCGCCGGCTGGCCATGGAAGAGGATACGGACCTCATCGATCTCAACGCCGCTTTTACCGGGATGGACGGAGAACGCGAACGGTACTTCGCCGATACCTGGCATCCCACCATCGAAGGCAGCGAGGTCATCGCGCAGGCGCTGGCCCAGGGCCTGCGGGACCGCGACATCGTAGGATAGCCCAGAACCTAATTGAAGCAGGTACTGAAATACACGGTCTTCCCCACGCCGCTCGGCCCCATGTACGCGGCGGCCAGTGAAGCGGGCGTATGCCGGGTTACCTCCGGTGTCACGGACGAGGCATTCGCGACGGACATGCTGAACCGCTTCGACGCGCAACTCGCCTTCGTCCCTGACGACGGGTTGCTTGCCGCGGTCGAAGACCAGATCACGCGGTATTTCGAAGGAAAGCTGAGAGATTTCGACCTCCCGGTGGATTTCCTGCGGGGCACGTCCTTTACCCGGCAGGTCTGGACCGCGCAACAGGCCATTCCATACGGGCAGTGGCGTTCCTACAAGTGGGTGGCCGAGCAGGTGCGCAGGCCCCGGGCCGCCCGGGCGGTGGGCCAGGCCAACAGCTGCAACGACATCGGCCTCCTGGTGCCCTGCCACCGCGTGATCACCAGCGACGGACGCCTGGGAGGCTACGGCGGCCGGCCGGAGGTCAAGGCGTTTCTGCTCGACCTGGAAGGTACGGACTACAACCGCTGACCGCCGCGCGATTGCCGTAACGCGCTGCCCGATTTGATCACTGCCCATGCCGCTGGACATTCCCAACCGAGTCTACTTCGCCTACGCCTTCCAGTGCAGATACCGCGAGCAGGCGCCCCGGATCAACGGCGTCCTGGAAGACTGGGATGACGAATACCTCGTACCCGACCTGGGTTTCCTGGAGAACCGGCCGAAAGCCGCGGACGTCTACATGGCCTGGAACGACGAGGGTCTGTACTTCGCCGTGGACGTGCGCAAGCGAAAGCCGGTCCAATCCCACTACGGACGGCACTGGACCGGGGACAGCTTTCAGATCTGGCTGGACACGCGCGACGTGAAGACCGCCAGGCGGGCGGGAAGGTACTGTCACCAGTTCAACTGCCTGCCCACCGGGGGCGGCGACCGCGGGGACCGGCCCGTGGTCAAGCCCTCGCAGGTCGACCGCTCCCGCGAGAATTGGAACATGCCGGAACCGGAAGCGCTTCCCATCGCGTCCCTGATCACGGACCGCGGTTACACCCTGGAGGTGTGCCTCCCGACCGAAACCCTCAGCGGATACGACCCGGAAGAGTTCCCCCGGCTGGGCTTCACCTATTTCCTCAACAATTCGGAGTACCCCGCCCAGTGGTGGAGCGCCGGGCGGGACCTGCGCGTCCACGTGGACCCCAGCACGTGGGGCACGGCGGTGTTAAGCAGGTAGTTGGCGAGAAGAGAAGACAGGATTACTTCATGAGGAAGAGACGATGAGTGACTTGAGCGAATACGTGGCATATCGCAGGGTCAAGGATGCGGAATTTGCCGAGAGATACGATGAAGGATATCAGGAGTTCAAGATCGGCGTACTACTTCGACAGGCGAGAGAGGATGCCGGCCTTACCCAGGAAGAGGTGGCACGCAGGTTGAAAACCAGGAAGTCTGCTATATCCAGGATTGAGAATCATGCGGAAGACATCCGGTTGTCAACCCTGGGAAAGTACGCCAAAGCGATCGGAAAAAAGTTGCAGTTTACGGTGGGATAACGGGCTGTAGGCAATTAAAAACAGCATCAACTCGTTGATGTGGACCCCGCAGCACCCTCCGCCGGCTCGTAATCCAGGTTGGGCGCCAGCCACCGTTCGATGGATTCGACGGTCATCCGCTTGCGTAGGGCGTAGTCCTCCACCTGGTCACGTCCGATTTTCCCCACGTTGAAATAGCGGGCATCGGGATGGCCGAAGTAGAAGCCGGCCACGGACGGCGGCGGGTCCATGGCGTAGCTTTCGGTCAGCGTAACGCCAATTCGTTCCTCGGCCTGCAGCAGGTCGAAGAGCCGGCGTTTTTCGGTGTGATCGGGGCAGGCCGGATACCCCGGCGCCGGCCGGATCCCGCGGTATTTCTCCCGGATCAGGTCTTCTCCGGAGAGGTCCTCGCTTCGTCCGTAACCCCAGGCGCGGCGGGCGCGTTGGTGGGTGTGCTCCGCAAAGGCTTCGGCCAGCCGGTCGGCGAGCGCCTTGACCATGATGGCGCGGTAGTCGTCGTGATCGGTCTCGTACCGCCTGACCAATGCATCTAGACCGATGCCGGCGGTGACCGCGAAGGCGCCGATATAGTCCTCTGTTCCCTCGGGACCTACGAAATCGGAGAGCGCGAGGCAGGGCCCGTCCGCCGAACGGGGCCGCTGCTGGCGCAGCATGGGAAAAGTCGCGAGCACCTCCGACCGCGCGGCGTCATCGAATAGCACAATGTCGTTTCCGGTGGAATGGGCGGGGAAGAACCCCCACGCGGACCGGGCCCGCAACAATCCTCCATCCACGATCTCATCAAGCAGGTTACTTGCGTCTTCAAAGAGCTTCCGCGCCTCCTCGCCAACCTTCTCGTCCTCCAGGAGGGCGGGATAACGTCCCCTTAACTCCCAGGCTCCGAAGAAGGGCGTCCAGTCGATAAAGGGAACGAGTTCATCCAGTGGATAGTCGTCGTCGACGCGGACCCCGGTGAATTCGGGTTCCGAGATGGTCGCTGCAGACCACTCGAGGGTGGGCTGCCGTGTGCTCGACTCGGCGAAAGGTACGAGGGGCGTGCGTGGCGTGCGGCTTTCGTAGGTTTCGCGGATCTTCTTATAGTCCTCCCGGACGCCCCTGGCGTAATCCGGCCTCAAATCGTCGCTGAGGAGGCTGCCCACGACTTCCACGGCCCGGGACGCGTCCGTCACGTGCACGGTCGGTCCATGATAGGCCGGCTCGATCTTGATCGCCGTGTGTCGGCGGCTCGTTGTGGCGCCGCCGATGAGCAGGGGCAGTTCGAAGCCGTTGCGCTCGACCTCGCGGGCCACGTGGATCATCTCGTGGAGGGACGGGGTGATCAGCCCGCTCAATCCGATGAGGTCGACGCCTTCGTCTACGGCCGTACCGATGATCTTCTCCGCCGGTACCATGACGCCCAGGTCGATAATGCGGTAGTTGTTGCATCCCAGGACCACGCCCACGATGTTCTTTCCGATGTCGTGCACGTCCCCTTTCACCGTGGCCAGGAGGATGGTCCCCTGGTACTGTCTCTCCCCACCGTCGCCGTGCTCGGCTTCCATGTACGGCACCAAGTGGGCCACGGCCTTTTTCATGACCCGCGCGCTCTTGACCACCTGGGGCAGGAACATCTTCCCCTCCTGGAAGAGATCGCCGACGATGGACATCCCGGCCATCAGGGGCCCCTCGATGATATGCAGTGGACGGTCGTAGCGCTGCAGGGCCTCGTCCATGTCCGCCTCGACGTGGTCGGCGATACCGCTGACCAGGGCGTGGGAAATGCGTTCTTCCAGGGTGTCGTTGCGCCAGTCCTCGTCCCTGCGCGCCCGTTCGGACGCCTCTCCTTTACGCGATGCCGCGAATTCCAGCAGCCGTTCGGTGGCATCGGGCCGTCGGTTCAGCAGGACGTCTTCCACCATGGCCAGCGTATCGGGTTCGATGTCCTCGTAGATCGCCAGTTGTCCCGCGTTGACGATGCCCATGTCCAGGCCCGCCTGGATGGCGTGGTACAGGAAGGCGGCGTGCATCGCCTCCCGGATATGGTCGTTGCCACGAAAGGAGAAAGAGATGTTGCTCACGCCGCCGCTCACCCGGGCCAGGGGGTGCCGTTCCTTCAGCCGACGGACGGCCTCGATGAAGTTGACGGCGTAGTCGTCGTGTTCCTCGATGCCCGTGGCCACGGTGAGGATATTGGGGTCGAAGATGATATCCGTGGGGTCCATGCCGATCTCTTCGGTGAGGATCCGGTAGGAACGGCTGAGGATCTCCACCTTGCGGTCCGTATCCGTGGCCTGCCCGTCCTCGTCGAAGGCCATCACCACCACGGCGGCGCCGTACCGTTTCGCCACGCGGGCCTGGGTCTTGAAGACCTCCTCGCCCTCCTTCAGGCTGATGGAATTGGCGATGCTCTTGCCCTGCACGCATTTGAGGCCCGCTTCGATAACCGGCCAGCTCGAGCTGTCGATCATGACGGGCGTGGCGGCGATGTCGGGCTCGGAGGCGATCAGGTTCAGGAAGGTGGTCATGGCCCGTTCGCTGTCGAGCAGGCCCTCATCCATGTTCACGTCGATGACGTTCGCCCCGCCCTCGATCTGCTGCCGGGCCACCCCCAGGGCTTCCTCGTATTTCTCCTGCCGGACGAGCCGGGCGAATTTGCGCGAGCCCGTCACATTCGTCCGCTCGCCGATCATGGTGAAGTTGCCGTCGGGACGCACGGTGAAGGTCTCGAGTCCGCTGTACCGGGACAGCGGTTCGCCGGGGTGGGGAACCCGCAGTTTCCCCCGCTGCCTGACGGCCTCCGAGATCGCGGCGATGTGCGCGGGTGTCGTGCCGCAGCATCCACCGACCATGTTGAGCCAGCCTTCTTCGGCGAAGCCTCCCAGCACCTCGGCCATGTGCTCGGGGGTGTCGTCGTAGCCGCCCAGTTCGTTCGGGAGCCCTGCGTTCGGATAGCAGGTCACCGGGAGGTTCGCGATGCCCGACAGCTCTTCGATGTAGGGCCGCAGCTCGGTGGCGCCCAGGGCGCAGTTGATCCCCACGCTATACAGGTCCCCGTGGCGTATGGACGTCCAGCACGCCTCCACGGTCTGGCCCGAAAGCGTGCGGCCACTGGCGTCGACGATGCAGAACGAGGCCATGAGGGGTACGCGGCGCATCCCATGATCGAAGAGGTTGTTAATGGCGAACAAGGCGGCCTTCAGGTTGAGGGTATCGATCTGGGTCTCGACCAGCAGCAGGTCCACGCCGCCGTCCAGCAGTCCACGGACCTGCTCGCCATAGGCGGCGGCCAGTTCGTCAAAGGTAACGGACCGGAAACCCGGATCGCTCACGTCGGAGGCGACGGACGCAGAGCGGGTGGTGGGCCCCAGGGCGCCTGCCACGAATCGCGGTCGATCGGGATCGGCGGCCATGGCGGCCGTGGCGGCCCGTTTCGCGATTTTCGCCGCTGCCACGTTGATGTCGTACACCCGATCCTGCAGGCCATAGTCGGCCTGCGAAATCGCGGTGGCGTTGAAGGTGTTGGTCTCGATGATGTCGGCGCCGGCATCCAGGTACTGCCGGTGGACCTCTTCGATGAGGTCCGGCTGCGAGATCGACAGCAGGTCGAGGTCGCCGCGCAACGAAACGGGGTGGTTCCTGAACGTGTCACCGCGGAAATCGTCCTCGTCGAGCGCATGGCCCTGGAGGACCGACCCCATGGCGCCGTCGATGATGAGGATGCGTTCGGAAAGCAACCGGTCCAGCAGGAGGTGGGTTTCAGTTGTTACGGGATGGAACTGGCTGAAGATCGCGGTCTCCTTCAGGATGTTGTACTTCGCGGGACTTTCGAGTCACGGTCGCTTATGAGTGCCAGGACCGTAACGCCGCCGCGCGCGTTTCCGCTTTAAATCTACGGTAGGTCCGGGGGATCGTCAAGGTCGGAGCGCGTTAAGGTCCGAGGGACCGTCAAGGTCGACGCAATTGATCTTCCCATCCGTTATGCGACGTTGTATCATGACCTCATATCTTGAAATCGACAGGTGTATACGGCGGATCGACAGTCCGATTACTCGACCATCGGAGAAGGAGTGTTCCCATGTCCGACAGAAAAGAAGCAAGTACCACGGCCAGGCCGGAGCTTTCGCGACCCGAACCGGGGTTCGCACGGCCCAGTCCGGGGCTTTCGCGCCGGGGATTCCTGAAAGGCGCCCTGGCGGGAGCCGGTGCGATTTCCTTTGGCAGTTACGAGGCCGTGGCCCAGTTGGTGGGCGGCCCTTCAGTACGTGGCTGGGGGGTGCCCCCGGGCCTGGTGCGCATCGACGCCAACGAGAACGCCCTGGGGCCGTCTCCCCGTGCCGTCGAGGCGGTGCTGTCCCTGGTGACCAGCATCAACCGGTATGGCCAGAACCCGGACCTGCTGGGGAAGCTCGCCCGCCGGCACGGCGTACCCGTGGTGGAATGGACGGACAGTCCCTTCGCCCCGGTACCAGACGCGTGGATCGCGGTGGGCGCCGGGTCGTCGGATCAGCTGGTGGCCATCCGTCACTCTTACGGGTGTCGGTTTTAA
>VXRC01000007.1 GCA_009838645.1 Gemmatimonadota bacterium
TTGGAAGATCTAAAACCAGACTGTACGGTATTGGGAATATTACCCAATGAGCTAGCCACCGATTTTTGTGTTGACTTTATCGCGCCTCGCTGGCAAATGTGGTCGAGACGGGGCAGTTCACGCATAGCGAGCATCTCGCTTAGCATCTCAGTTGATTCGGCATATGCACTCAGACATTGGCGAATGCGGCACCACCATTAAACCCTTCTGGTGAATCCAATGAGAGGCAAGGTTCTCTGCGGGAAAAACCTGCTTGACCGGTTTAAGTACCTTCTGAGCCAAGCGTGTTCTGTCGATATCGCCACAGCCTGGGCGACTCCAGGAGTGCACTTGCGAGCATTGCGCGCCGCCGCAGATCAGCGCGTGAAGATCCGGGCCATCGTCGGAATATCGGGCAACGCGACGGACCCCGATGCCTTGAAGGAGTTGAACAGAATTACTGCTGGTGACCTCAGGATCGTCCCGAAGGGTGATCGTCTCTTCCACCCCAAGGTGTACCTATTCAAACGGCACAATGGTGGGACCGAAAAGCGTCATGCGTGGATCGGAAGCGCCAACTTGACCAGTGCCGGGTTCGGAGGTTTCTCCAACGGGAACGAAGAGATTATTTTGGAGGTGGATCCCGGCGAGCAGGCCGACGCGCTTGCCGGTTGGTCCCGAGAGCGCTGGAATCACTATCACATGGATTCGCCCGTCTCGGAAGAGATCCGTCGGTACACGAAAGACTGGAGGCGGAACCCTCCCCATTGACAAGTCCGACTGATCACATCGGGGCGGATCCGGAGAGATCTTCTCAGCGATGATATCGAACCACTGCTGACTCTAGAGGAATACCGGCAAGCCCTGATCAGATGTGAGGAGGCCTTGAGAGATGAAGGACGGAAATGGAATATCCTTGACTCACAAGGTGAGAGCTACATGAGAGTGATTGCTGTCCGCGGCGAGCTGCTGCACGCCGCGAGCTGGTCGGAGCTAGATGGCGACCCACTGAAGCGGCTGAAGGGTAGCTACCAACGCGAGAATCGGGCGTGGTGGGGGCTGACTGGACGTATGGGTCGAACGAACTGGCTGGCAGTGTGCAATAACGAGAGTAAGATCAAAAAACATCTGGACACTGTTCGTCTAGCTAAAAATCACGAGTTTCCAGGCGTTGCCGTTGATGCGATGCGGGCACTGATGGACATTGAAAACGTGGGCTATGGGACTGCGACACTTTTGCTAACGCTGGCGCGGCCGGACCGGTTGCTGTCGCTCAACACGGCATCCGAGAAAGCATTCGGAAAGCTGTCAGGGATGAGCCCTTGGAAGCTCAGGAAACCTGAAAACTACAAGAAGCTGCTTCAATGGCTCTATGACCTGCCTTGGTACAAAGAGTACAAAGACACACCGCCAATAGATGAAGACTTGGTCCCGATCTGGGAATTCCGCGCTGCCCTCGTTGACTCGTTCGTGTACGAACCGACGTAGAGACATAGTCGGGCGATGGCGACTCCGCTGAGCGGAGGAAAGGGTCCGGTGCTCACGAACCGCGTTCGAGCAGAGGTCTGGGCTTTCGAATCCAAAGTGCAACCCGAGGCCGAAGACAAGAGATACTGCCATCGACGCTGACAGCAGCAATTCACCGATCTTGAGGTTTCTTCTCCTGGTGCGATAGATCTGCCCTATGGCGCAATCGTGACCGACAACCAGGATGAACAGAACCTGCAGCGAGAGTTTCCCACTTCCGCGACGGCATGAGTGCATTGATGGCTTCCACTAATAACGAGGTGCAGCGCAGCAATGCTCACGAGGAACGCTATGTCAGACCTCACACGCGTCACCGTTGCACCCGGGCTGCAACCCTCCAACTCGTTTCCGGACCGGGGGAAGGTAGAGAAGGAGGCCATAGAAAAACAATACCGGGATCCTCAAGCACACCCTGCGAGTTGCGTAGACACCGGTGAACGCCCGGCCGCTCTGCTGGTCGACGACAACGATCTTTCCAACAGGGACTTCTCCTAACGGGGAGGTGTCCGTCCTTAGGTCAATCGCCCGGAACCAGTCCAGTCGTGCGGTGCGCTTTGCCTGCCGCACACAGTCTGGGCAGTTCGGATTATAGTGAAGGAAGAGTCGCATTCTGGCAAATGATCTTCTGTAAGAGTATAACGGGAGGCAAGCAAGAGCAACGTCAGTAACACCTCTCCTAACCGCCCTTTCGGAAGCTGCAGGTGAGAATAGGCTTGCCCACCCAGATCCCTATTGCTGACACCTTGGTAATGCGAGGTACTCGCGTAAACCCGCGTCAGGGCGAACCAACGGACGCGGACGTATACGCCGACGCCTTCTCCAGCACCGGATTAGCGTTGTAAGCCTCCGATTGCCCAGGGGCAATACTAAGATACTCCCAATCCTGCCCGCGGAACGACTTGGCCAGATACACGATCTGCCCAACGTGATAGGCTGCGTGCGCCAGGGAGCGCAGGAGTGCCTCGTGCACATTGAGGGAAACGCGGCGGACGGTCACTTCAGAGGCAAGATCGTCGTCGCTGAGCTGCGAGAGCGTGTCTAAGAGCACGCCCCATCCTCGGTCCCACTTCACTGCGATTTCCGACGGTGAAGCCTCACGGCGGTCAAATTCCGACTCCCGATTGCGCCACGGCTTTTCGCCGTCCGTGGTCA
>VXRC01000008.1 GCA_009838645.1 Gemmatimonadota bacterium
TTTGGTCGTGTGTAGCGTTTGTGTGGTCAGCCGCGCCTGGCTGTGCGGGTGACGGGGTCGATGGTTGAGGCGACCATGGGAGGTGGGGCGAAGGCGGCGAGGGTGGAGGAGAACATGGGAGGGGCGGCGAAGGTGAGCACGGATCGGTAGGAGAAGGGAACGAAGAACACGGCGGAAGCGGTGAAGGCGGCGAGGGCGCTGGCGAGCACGGAGAGAATGGTGAGGGCAGTGAGGGCGGAGGAGAACACGATTCGGGAGGATAACGGAAGTATATGGAGGTAAAACCCTAATGCGACCAACGCCAGCGGACCCGGGCATAAATCAAGTTCCGCTCCTCACCAGTAGCCAAATCGCCCAATTCAAGCGTGACGGATTCCTCGTGCTGCCCGGCGTGCTCGATCCTGAACTTTGCCGCCAGGCCAGGGAAGCGCTGTGGGATGCGGTGGAGACGCACCATCCTGCCATGAAGCGTGCCGATCCCTCAACCTGGGCGCCTTTCAACGACGAAGTAAGCGGCCAACTGAAGGCGAAGCGGCCCGAAATCGGCGGTGACCCCTATTTCTTCACCGAAGGCCACCGCTTCTATATCCGCAACGGCGCAGAGCCCTTCATGCTCGACCTGGCCCCCCGGGCCCTTTGGCAGGTCGCCGAGCAATTGCTTGGCCAGGGCACGGTGGTATGGCCGGCCGGAGCGGATGACTCGGGCATGACGACGGGGCCGTGCTTCATGTCCGACGACGTGGTGGGCGGGCTGGCCAGCCACGGGGTCGAAGCGACCGGGCGATGGTCCGAGAAGGGATCCTTCACCACGGAAAAAGCGCTGCGTCTGCCCAGGACGGGTCCGGTGTGGTCCACCGGGCAAGGGACACGCGGCCTGTACTGCACCCTGCCGGGCAGTCCGTCTCCCGGTCCGGACTACCGCGGCGCCCATACCGACGGCGCATGCTACGGCCGCGTCCGGTTTCAGGTTACCGCCTATGTCGACGACCTGCCGCCCGGCTCCGGCGGCTTCACGGTTTGGCCGGGAAGCCACAGCCGGATCTGGCGCGCGCAGTGGCAGGCCTTTCTCGAAGGCGCAAAGCATATGGACGAACACCTGGCGGGACGCAAGCCCGGCTACAACGATCCGGTAATTCAGCGCATCAAGCGCGATACCCAACCCGTCGATTGCCACGGCCCCGCAGGCACGGCGGTCCTGTGGCACACCAAAATCCTGCACATCGCCGGACAGAATACGTCGGCCGACGTCATCCGCCAGGCGACCATCTACGGCTTCCTAAAAACGCCGGAATCCCTGCCGGACTCGCTCATGACGGACCAAACCAACATGGATATCTGGAGGGATTGGTCTGATGAGGTGCGGGACGTTGATGAGGCGATTGCGTAGGGACCTGAATCGAGTAAACCAGGTACAGAATCTCCAATGAATTGAGATAAGTGTGATTTAATGTGCGGAGGATAACACACACAGTGTCAACATACGTTTCAATTGACCCCGAACTACTTGACAAAGCGCTCCAGGTCGGTGGGGAGAAAACCAAAAAGGAGACCGTCAACAAAGCCTTGAGGGAGTTCATCGCGCGACGGGAACAGGAACGGCTACTCGATATGTTCGGCAATTTCGACTGGGATGAAGTGTACAACTACAAGCGCGAGCGGATGCGACGTTGACTAAGTTCGCGGTCTATTGCTGTGTCATTTGAAAAAGTACCATGATTACTTCTTTACTGACTCTTCGTCTATCTCACGCAATATATCCCTTGCCACCTCCATTACCTCAACCGGCGCACGCACTTTTTCACCTAAGCGTATCCTAAGAGCTGCAATTAATGGTGTTAGAGTTTTTGCTTTCTGTTCGTCACTCACCAAAACATCCAGGATGGTTCTTTCAGACGTCCCGACTGCAACCATACTAACTACACCAGATTGCATCATGACCATCGAGTCGTCGTTTTCCGGATCGAATTCATTGTAAATTGACTTGAACAAGGTAGAAGAAGCATCCACATCTGACTTGTGATAAAGCGACTTAATTCTTATCCAGGAAGTAATAGTTTTTTCTGTTGTGTTTTTGCTTTCCTCGTCCTTAAGTCGTCTATCTGCATCGTCACACGTAAGTAATGCTTCATCATACTTTTTTAAGTCGATTAGGTAATACGCCATGGCTACTAAGGCTCTAACGACATGTGTTTGGACGACCTTCCTTTCAACTTTGCCGAAACGTTTTACTATGGATTTGAATGTTGTTACTGCCTCCGTATACTGACCTTGTTCGCCACGTACAAGTCCCTTGTTCAATAGTGCTCTTGCAACGGACGACTGGAGTTCGGTCGACGTGCTATCGCTGAAACGCTCGATGACGGAATCTAACGTGTCAACAGCTGCTTCGAAGTCGCCACTCTTGTTTTGTGAAACACCTTTGTTGTTCATCGCTTCGGCGACAACCGTCATAATCCCATCTTCCGAATCTTTTCCATATCGATTGACTACCTCATCGTAAGAAGTAATCTCTTCCTCGTTTCTACCAAGTTCCCTTTTAAGCATACCGCCATTTAGTAAAGCTTCGGCGACTACCTTCCGAATATGAGGGTCCGCGATATTTACGTAGCGACTGACGACTGCCTCTGTCGTTGCTAACGCAGCGTTCTGGTCGCCGAGATTGCCTTCCGATCTGCTCTTGTTGAGCATCGTTGTAGCAACGCATACACGCACTCTAGGTTCGGTGCTATCGCCAAACTGTTTTATTGTTTCGTCATATGATGCGATTGCAGCCTCGTATTCTCCTTTTCGGTCATAAATGTGACCGATGGCTATTGATGCTAAGGCGACGAGGATTTCGACGTCTGGAATCTTTATGCTTCCAAATTCTTCAACAATAGAAGCGTAAATGGGTATTGCATCATCAAATTTACCCAGATGATACAACAGGTTTCCTTCAGCCCACTTGGGGCTGACACGAAATAAAAGTTGCTGTCGCTGTGAAAGACCGGACAGTGAAGAATCTTGAGATGCCAAATTAGAAGGACCAGGTTCTGCAACAGTAGAAATCGCTTTATTGTAAAGATAGTCAAGGTGAGGGATTTCTGTTCTTGCCTTATCCAACCCCTCTCTAATAACCGGAAATTCTATGGCTTCTGTTCTAAATCCTTCGGCCAGTGTCGCAAGTTCTTGTTTGGTGTAAAACACCGCCATAAACCTTATCAGGTATTGCACGATGGCTGCTTCACCTTGTTCACGTCTGATTTTGTAGTAAATGCTGTATAGTCTCTCCGCGGCGGAGTACAAGCGCTTCCTACCTGTTCCATGACCCATTACCATTTCACGGTCGATCAGTCTGCCAAGAAGGCTGGAAACACTGCGAACATCCATACGTGCTCGTGCCGCGATCTCGCTGGTACTTGAAGGCTGCCATAGATCAATCGTGGCCAGATAGACGCGTCGCTCCGTTTGTGCCAGTGCTTCGAGATGACTGCGGAAATACTCGGTATGATCGTCTACGAGCCCCACCAGTTCTTCCATCAATTTACGCAACGAGCGATGTCCGGCGAACTCCGCGACGATGACAAGCAGGCGTGGGCTTCCTCCAGTAAGAATCTGTAGCGGGCGAATGCGGCGTTCAGACACACCATCGCCGCTGATTACCTGCCACAGCCTTTGGCAAGCTTCGGTATCCAACGGATTCAGGTCAAGTATCCGGAACAGTTCGAAGAAGGGTTCCCGTACGTCATCCAACCGCTCAAAACGCTTGGTGGCAGTACAAAGCAGGATGATCTGAGGTTCAGTCTGCAACGTCTCTCGCAACTGCCAGCCGAAGTTGTCGTCCACGGCATCACACAATGTCTGCATGTTCTCGATCATGAGAACGAGTTTTCGGCCCAAACGATCCGACGCATCTAGAACCGTGACTTTAGCCCGTTCCGCCAGGAATTCGCCCCGCCATTGACCGGCCAGATCGGCATGGGTGGCCAGTAACTCCCGGGAGAGGTCCTGATCAGTACGCGCGATCTCTTTTGAAAGATAGAAGAGCGTTTCAAGCCAGAAGTCGGCGATGTCGAATACCTCGTGACTTTCTTCCATGAATCGCACTGGCAGCATGCTCCGGGACAGTTCATTGTCAGCACGCAGCTCCGCGGCGACACGGGCTAACAGCATGGTCTTGCCTCTGCCTCGGGGTGCAATAAGAAGAACGTGCTGACAAGCAGGCGTTTCGATATTCCCGCGCAGCACATCAGTCACGATCCCCAGTTCAGGTTGTCGTACCACGAACTGTCTGATTACCTCTTCATCGGACTGAAATGTCCCTGGATTAAACTTTCGTATCGTACGGGCCTGGGCCGGACTCTTGGCTGTTTCTTCACTCATCGCGGTCACCTCATTCCTAGTGTTCCCTCACCCATCGCGGACCTGGCCACGTAGCTCGATAGGAACGTGATGATGACCAAACCGCGCGGCCCACCAGTCCTTCAGCAGGCACGATGGAAATTGGTAGCCTGCTTCGCGTGACTCCAGGTAACCGTCATGTTCGAGTATGTCGAGGACCTCCGAGATGCGATCAGGTGCGTCATCTACTAGCGGTAAGTATAGGTTGCCGAGTATTCGTTGTACTTCGGGAGTCAGGACTTCCTTCGTGGATGTTTCTGCCAGTACTTCCATAGCAATGGTGTGGTCCTGATCATCGCCCAAAGCATCCTTCAGGCGCGTTTCATAGTGAATAAGATCGTTTTGTCCGGCTGGTCCTAGAAGTACGTTTTTATATACGACTTCCACATCCAAAACAGACACCTGGTTTTTGCCCTGTAAGAGTGCGTGATCGGTCAGCCTGGCGAAAAACGACTGGACTTGATGCGGAATCCCTATTCCGAGTCGCTCATAAACAGCTTCTGCAACATCCGAATCGATCTTAAGTGTCGAATTGTCGGCGAGTCGAAACAGACACTCGATGGTGGCTTCACGGCTCCATGGGCCTAATCTAAATGGGTCGAGATAGTTAATGCGATCAGGTATGCCGAGTCGACGTACGAGTGGAGTCAGTCCAATACTACCGGATACCATGAGTACTAGCGATCCTCCACTAAAGTGTTGCAGCACTCCTCGCAGCCAACTCAGAAACTCGTCGACTTTCTGCCGGCCTCCCTCTGCATGGAGCATTCGTTTGAGAAAAATCGGCATTTCATCGACGACAAGGAATACCGGGTTTGCATGAGCAGCACAGTATCGAAGTAAACCGCCGCCATGTTCCTTCCAGTTCTTTTCGCTCAAACCGGCCCGTACTCTCAGCCGGAAATCAAAAGCACCGATTTCGTCAAAACTCTCGGTGAACCATCGCTGCATCGTTCGTGCAAATCGTGATGAGATCGAACGAATCGGGTGTACCGCTTCCGCAATATCCGAGATCACATCTTCCGGGCCAGTCGCACCTTCGACGTCAGCAAACAGAAACACCCATCCGTCTGCCTCAAGTCGACGCCCCAGTTCCCGTGCGATACTGGTCTTGCCCATACGACGCTGACCTGTCAGCAACACGTGGTTTCCATTCCGCACTCGCTGATCGAGTATGCGTAGTTCGTTTTCTCGATCAAAAAAGTCTTCACCACTCACCCATGGACCGGTAACAGATTTCATTTTAACTCCTGTTTTTTGTGATTTAGCCGACTGGGATTCGTGTAGTTTCTCCGATCAAGATATTAGTCAACAATTTTGTTGTCAACAGATTTGTTGAAATTATTGCAGATTGACTGAGTTTATGCTTACAGATTTTGCGTGGAGGTGATTCCATGATATAGACCACCGGAGAGTTTGACCTTGACATCCGACAGAGAATCGGGCATTGCTAAACATCATCGTGCACCCCAATTCGCATCGTATATTGTATAGTCGATCAAGCCAAAGTGTTTGTCGCACGGACTGAACGATCGGAGGCACAATGTCTACCGAGCAAGCCACGGATACCGACACAGACAAAGGGGACGCGTCGGCAATGGCCGTCGAGAATTCCACCACTTCCAGCCCCACCCCCGCCCCCATGACCGATGAGCTGAAGTTCTTCTTCGACCTGAAGGGCTGGATCCTCGTGCCCTCCGTACTGACGGAGACCGAGGTCGAGGAAATGAAGGCCGAGGTGTATGCCGCAGTTGAGCCGGACAACAAGGGCAAGAACAGCGGTTTTAAAAGGGGTTACCACGGCAAGTTGGCCGATCTGCTCGATCACCCGGCCGTGGTGGGCATTCTCAATGAGATCCTGACCGAGCCGCCCTTCGTGGGGGACGACCACTACGGTTTCCGCTGTGAAAACTCCTTCCTCATGGTGAGGGAACCCGGCTGGGAATCGACCGTCAAGGGCACCGGGTTGCCCCATGTCGTGCGTCCTCCCCAGCAGGCCAACGCCATGCGCTACCAGGTGCAGGGCGGCAAGATCTTCGCGGGACTCACCCGGGTGGTCTGGGAACTGGAGGAGGTCAAGGCAGGATACGGCGGCACTTCCTTTCTGAGCGGATCGCACAAGGCCCATTTCAATTATGGTGGCCCGGACCGGTACCGACCCAACATCAGCGATTCACCATGGGAGGAAAGTCTCTATGCCGCCATGGAGGATTACAGTTGTCCGCCGGGGTCGATGCTGGTCTTCACCGAGAGCCTCATCCACGCGGCGAACGACTGGACCAATCCGGACAACCGGCGCTGCGCGGTGTTCAACTGCTACAACTCGATCTGGGCGCAGTGGCACCGGCTCAACCTCGACCACGAGATCATCGACAAGATGCCTCCAAAGCGGCAGTCCCTCTTTCGCGGTACGTGGCAACTGGGGGGCGATGGGAACCGAACCTACTCGCTGGACAACCGGTCGGTGTAAACAGGCTCGACGAAACGTGTCGACCAGTGGCGCGTCCCACCGGGTTGATGGCCGGTGCAATCAGGAGTCGTAGATGACCGAAATCCCCGGAGGCCTGGACGCCGTCCCGCCACACCCCGCTGCCGTCCCGCGTAGTTCCGACCTGAAGATCACTGCCGTGGAGACCCTCATTCCCGACGATATCATGCCGGGGTTGATCCTGCTGCGGATCCACACCGACGCGGGCGCTGTCGGTCACGGTGAGACCTACTACGTCCCCCAGGCGGTGGCCGCCGTCATCCATGACTGGCTGGCCCGCCGGTTGCTGGGCAGCGACCCCCTGTCCATCGAACACCACTGGCGATTCTTCTACGAACGGTTCAGCGCGTTTGGCTCGCGGGGCGCCGAGATGCGGGCCCTCAGTGCCGTCGACCTGGCCCTCTGGGACCTTCTGGGACAGGCGAGCGGACTTCCCGTCTGGCAACTGCTGGGCGGAAAGGCCCGTGAGACTGTCCGGGTCTATAACAGCTGCGGCGGTCCGACGTATGGGCGCCGTCCGCCGGTTGCGCCTTCCGAGCAGGGCTGGCCTGGCCACGGCGACATCGGTAAACCCGGTCCGCTGGAAGACAACTGGGCCGCCCACCACGCCGCGGGCGACCTGGCGGAGGAACTGGTGGCGGAAGGCTACACGGGCATGAAGTTCTGGACCTTCGACCGCGCCTACCGGGCCCACGGCTCAAGCTATCTGCCCATGTCCACGGTCCGGGAATGCGTCAAGCCCCTGGAGGAGGTGCGCAAGCGCGTGGGCGACCGGATCGAGATCCTTCTGGACGGACACGGATTCTTTCAGCTTCCCGCCGCCCTGCGCATCGCCGAGGCCGTGCGGGACCTGAACCCGATGTGGCTCGAGGACGTTATGCGCCTGGACAACGTGGACACGCTCAGGGACTTCCGCGAAAAGTCGGGCGTGCCTCTGGCGGTCAGCGAAATGTACATCAGCAGGGAGGACTACCGCCACGTGCTGGAGAGAAACGCCGCCGACTACCTCATGGTCGATCCCACCTGGGTGGGCGGCATCAGCGAGACGCGGCGGCTGGCCGAGATGGCCCAGGGCTACAACATCCCGGCGGCCATGCATGACTGTACGGGACCGCTTACGCTGTTCGCCGGTATCCACGTCGCCACGGCCGTGCCCAACGTCGTCATCCAGGAGTCCGTCCGGGCTCACATCAGGACCTTCTACGATCTGCTCATCGAGCCCAACATCGTCGTGGATCACGGCTTTGCGCGACCGCCGGAGGGGCCGGGCCTGGGTACCCGCCTGCGGCCGGACCTCTTCGACCCGGGGCATCCTGGATACCGGATCAGCAAGGCGTACTAATGGCGGAACCATGTTAAAGGTCGACCTACTTGAAGCGAACGAGATCGAGCGGACCGCCGCGATTTTCCACCGGGACGGCTTCGTCTGCGTCGCGAATCCCCTGGACGAGGAGCAGTTCGCCCTTATCCGGTCGGGCGCCGAGCGCGTGATGGCGGAGCAGGAAGCCGAGTTCGGGCGCGAGAAAATGAACCGGGGCTACGCGCGCCACTCCTTCGGCAGCCAGATGCACAACTGGGAATGGTGCATCCTGATCGACCTGCCCACGATCCTGCCGATTATAGACGCGATCTGGAGGAGCGACGACTATACCTGCACGGGCGCGGGCGGCGACTATTCCCTGCCCGGCGCGAAGATCCAGCACCTGCACTCCGATCGGAACGCCGACCTCTTCAACGATCCCCTGGGCCGGGTAACCCACCGGGACGTCCCGGCACCGTTCATCGTCATCAACTTCACTATGGTGGACTTCACCGTGGAGAACGGCGCCATCCGGTTCATTCCCGGCACCCACCGGTCCCGCGCGCCGATCCCTTCGCTCGAAGAGGAACCGGAATGGATGCGCACGAACCATCTCTGCGCGCCGGCGAATACGGCCGTCATCCGCGACGTGCGCTGCTGGCACGGAGGCACGGCGAACCATTCGGAAATGAAGCGGCCCATGACGAGCGTGGGCTACCATGCGCCTTGGCACCGGGCCGTCGAAGAGAAGTCTCTGCCGCGGGAGCACTACGACCGGCTGTCCACGCGGGGCCAGCGGCTGTGCAGGCATCTCGTGGAGAAGGGGTGAGTATGATTACCGGTCTCTTCCATATCCTTATCCTTCGGTATCCTTTTGTGGATGTAACGCCCGACCCATGAAAACCTGCGGCTGGGGTGTGTGGAAATTGTTGACAAAATGCATACATTGTACGATAATTGACGTATGGACATTGGCTTCGACTGGAGCACCGAAAAGAACCGGCGGCTCATTGAACAGCGGGGAATCTCGTTCGAGCGCGTTGTCGTTGCCATAGAACAAGGCGGTCTGGTGGACGTGCTCGAACACCCAAACCGGGACAGCTACCCGGACCAGTTAATCTACGCCGTGGAAATCGATAAATACATTCACCTCGTGCCTTTCGTGAAGCAGGCCGACGGCACTCACTTTCTGAAGACGATCATTCCCAGCCTGAAGGCAACGAGGGACTACAGAAGGAGACAGAAATCGTGAAGGACGAATTGAGTGCAGAAGAGCGCGATGTGCTTGATCGATTCGAAAGGGACGAGTTGCGCACCGCCCCCGATGCCGAACGGGAGATCAAGGCCGCCCGGCAGGCGGCTCGCAATACGTTCAATAAAACCAAACGGGTGAATCTCCGGGTGACCGAGCGTGACTTCAATCTTGCACACGCGCGGGCCAGGGAAGAGGGGATACCCTATCAGACGCTGCTGTCCAGCGTCATCCACAAATACCTGTCCGGACGCCTTACAGAGAAGAAGTAGGGTGACGGGCTGTGTCCGCATTTACCCTCGACCAGCTTAAACACCGATTCCCGTCACCTGTGAATAACCAGGCATTTTCATGTCCGGCCTTTCTCTCGTCCGGCCGTCCTTATTCGCCAGCCAATTTCCTATTCGTTATTACTAATTTAGTATCTATTAGTAGTAAGTTAGTAGTTAGATACACCGTCACGATTCTCTGATGTGGTCATTATCGAACCGGACCAATAAAACATGACGGAAGCTACTAAAACCACATTCTCTACGTTGCGGTGCTGCCTGCGAACGTTATATTACGTGGTCGTCGATATCACGTCGTCGATACCGCAGTCAACACTGTGGATGAACTCATGGGACGGGACCCCAGGATAGTTCACCGATGAAAAAGACCCTGTTGATGGCCACTGCGGCAGCGTGGTGGTGCCTCGTAGCAGCAGCGATACATTCCCCGCCAGCAGCAAACGCCCAATCCGACGCCCGGTCCAGTGCTCAGACCGAAGTCCAGCCCAGCGCGCAGGTCGACATCCGGGCCGACGCCCAGGTGACCGAGCATCGGCTTACCCTTTTCCACACCAACGATTTGCGGGGCAATATCTACTCCGAGGACGGCTTTGACGAGGCGGATCTGGCGGAGAATCAGGGTTGGGAAAACGCAGTGAACCGAGGCGGCCTGGCCGCACTCGTGTCGATGATCCGTGCCGATGCTGGCGCCGGCGGCGCTTCGACCCTGGTCCTGGACGGTGGAAACGCAATGGGCGCGACGCCCGCCTGCGACGTGGACGGTTGCCGCACGTTGTTTCAACTTATGGACATGGGGGGATACGACGCCATGGTGGTAGGCGGACACGAGTTCGCCTACGGACCCGACACGCTCGTGTCCCGGGCAGACCAGGCGGACTTCCCACTGTTGGGCGCCAACCTGGAGATTGGCGACTCGGTCGACGGGAATGGCGACCCGGTCTATGAGGCCATCGCTCCGTTTCTGCTGACTCAAAGAAGTGGATTGCAGATCGCCGTCATGGGGCTCGTCTCGTCCCGGATGGCTGACGATCTTTCATCTGTGGATCCCGCAGCCCTGGATATCCAGGATCCACGGGAGTCGCTCGAATCACTCCTGGCCGGTCCCGCGGGCCGCGCGGATGTACGCATCGCGCTGGTCAACATGAACATGAACGAGGCAAGGGACCTCGCATTGGCCTTTCCACAGGTACAGTTGTTCATCGCGGGAGGCACGGCTGCCGGTCCCGAACCGCGACCGGCGGAGCATGTGGTCCGGTTCGTCGATGGCAGATACCTGGTTACTACACCGGGACGGGGGACCCATTTGGGCAGGCTCGAAGTCACCTTCCGCCGGGAAGGCGGCATGACGGCCATTTCCAGTCTCAGTCCGGTCCTGGTACCCGCCGATACGTCCCTGCTTCCAAACCTCGCGACCGCGACCGGTTCAGCCGATCCATCCGGTCCCACGGCATCGGTTCCTTCGTCCGCGCTATTCGATGTCACGGGATCGGTTCCGTCGTCCGCGCCGCTGGATTCCGCGGTATCGGCGGTCGTCGCCAGGCACAGGGAAACCGTGCGCATGATTTATGACGTCCGGATCGGGAGGACCCGTGAACCCATCGAGGATACCGGGTCCTGGATCGCCGACCTGACGCGCACGAAACTGGCGGCCGACGTCGCCGCGGTCGACCGGCACGCCCTCAGGCCCATACGTCTGGACGGGGAGGTCCGCTTGCGAACGGTTACCCGGCTGGTCCGCGACAACGACGTGCTCGTCCGCGTTTCCGTGTCGGGACGGCAGTTGCGGGCATGGACCGGCAGGCTGCCGCGGGCACACGACGTGGTCTTCGCGGGGTACGATGTGGAGACCGGCGCCGTTGACGGACAGCCGCTGAATCAGGGCAGGACGTACGTGGTGGCCGTCCCGATGATCCTCGCGGACCCGGCCCTGATCCGGGAGGCCAGGGATTTCCGCATTTTGCGCGATTACGGTACACGCATCGGACTGAGGGAACTGGTGATGGCTCATGTACGGGGCAACGAAACCCTTGACCGATGGGAGGGCATCCGGCGCGGGCCGCGAAGTGTGATGGAGGGCAGCACGAGGTTAAACGGCTCCCTGTCGCAGACTACGCTGGAGGGGCCTGCCGACAAGTACAGCCGCGATCCGTTCCTGAGCGGCGAGGAATCGCTGACCTGGCTCGTTCGTGTTGCACATCAGTCCACCCGGTACACCCCGGTGGGATCGATTTCGGCCCTGTTGAGGACGGGCTACGGCAGGCTGAACAGTAACGGAAGCCAACGGGAGGCCGTGGACCGGATCGACGGCGAACTGCTCTACTCGCTGCCGTCTTTGCCATTGTCCCAATTCGTCGGACTGGACGTCAACACGGTATGGACGGGTGACGAAGGACAGAAGCACCCCGTCGTGTTTCGGTTCAAGGGAGGCCTTAGGACGGAACTGGGTTCCCAGGCGAACGTCCGGGTCGGCCTTGCCCTGGAAAGAGACCGGGTCACCGCGATGAACGTCGTGGGCGTCGAGGTGGCGCCCGAGTTCCGGACATCCCTGCTTCCAGGCAATACCCTGTCGTCGCAGGCCCGGGTTTTCTGGGGCACCGGGCGGCGCCAGACCATGTCCGTCCAGCACTTCAACCACCTGCGTTTCCGCCTGCTGGACGATCTTGCCGCCACGCTCGACGCGAACATCTTCCTGCACCGGGACAGCGACATCGACCGGGCGGCCGTCAAGTTCGAACTCCAGGTCGGCCTGGGTTACGATTGGCGCTACTACCGGTGAGTGTGGAAGTGCCCGCGCTGAACCTTCCCGCCACCCCTACCGCTCCCACGTCCTCTTCTTATCATCCGCACAGGTGATGGTCAGCGCGGGTCCCAGCCTGTCGATACTCAGGCGCAGACTGTCGCCGTCCTGCACGGGACTGAGGGCGTAGTGGTGCGTGCCTGTCGAGACGACATCGCCGGGCTCGAGGGTGACCACGGCGGTCACTTCGGCCAGGAGTTCGGGGATGTGCCGGGCCATCTCGCCGGTGGAGAAGTCGTGCTTGAGGTTTCCGTTGATCCACATCTTCGCGGGCAGGTCGTTGGCGTCGCCTACTTCGTCCGCCGTGACCAGCGCCGGGCCCATCGGGCCGAAGGTGTGCCAGCTCTTGCCGAGGAAGAATCCGCCGGGCAGGCCGCGGGCCGAGACGTCTATGAACTGGGTGTAACCGAAAATGTGGTTCAGGGCCTTGTCCGCACTGAGCTTGCTCGCTCGCTTGCCGATGACGATCGCGAGTTCGGGCTCGAAGTGGAAGACCGAGGCATCCGTGTCGGGCAGTTCCACGACCGCATCCTGGCCCATGACGGACGTGTTGGATTTAAGGAAAGCGTTGAAGGTCTCCTTCGTGGGGTGATCCGGCTCGATGTAGTTCCCCGCGAGGCAGAGCAGTTGTCCCGGTCGCGGTAACGGCGCCCTCAAGCTGACCGAGGAGAGGGGCGTTCCGGCCTGTCCCCGCGCGGCCTCGGCGATTCGGGCGCCATAGGTGTCCCAGCCGCTGATGACCGCTTCTATCTGCCCCTGGGGGTTGGACGCTCCGGCACTTGAAACGGCGGCGGAAACATCGATGATTGCGTCGTTCTCGATGACGCCCAGGGTGTAATCGTCGTAGTATGCCAGCTTCACATCGTCCTCCCGTCTGCGGATGAATGCGCAATCTCATTTGAAATGGCGTACAGAAGTATCGCGTTCATAAAACACCGCGTCCATAACTTCTGCGTTCATTAAACAACGTTTTGGTCTTGAAATGGCCGAATTAATATAACCGGACCCGGTGTTCCGTCAACTCCATTAAAACGTATACCGCACCCCGGCCTGGACCTGCCAGCGGGATGAGAGGTTGGTGGTCTGGAACACGTCTTCGCGGTCGACCCTTCCGTCTTCGTTGGCGTCCCGGACCCGGAGGTCCAAGTCCGGCCTGCCCTGTTCGTCGTACCCGTCGAAATTGAACAGGCTCGCGGCGTCAAACCGCACGTAGCGGCTTTGTCCCCATTCGCTGTTGATCAGGTTGGCCAGGTTCAGCACGTCCAGCGTCAATTCGAAGTGCTGGTTCCGTACGGAGGGCAGTTGCTGTATCAGGCGCAGGTCCAGCCGGTTCCGCCACGGCGAACGGCTCGCGTTGCGCCGGACGATGCCGCCTCGGGCCGCGCGCAGCGTGGGGTCGGAATCGATGAAGGCGTCGATCGCCCGCCATTCGTCGTCGGTGACCTCCGCGCTCAAGTCGCCCTTGCTCGCGGGGATGTAAGCGAGGTCGTTGCCCCGGATGCCGTCTCCGTTCACGTCGTCGGCATACATGTAACTGTACGGATCTCCCGCGCTGCCTTCGTAGAAGACGGAGACCGTCGTGGCGAGCCCCTGGCCGATCTCGAACTTCCAGGAACCGCTGGCCAGGACCCGGTGCCGGACCTCGAAATCGGACGTGGCGGTCGTCTCGCCGTTGGGGTCGTCGGTCTCGTTGTACTGCCAGTTGGAGATGGCGCGGCTCGACCGCCCACTGTTGATGTCCTCCGCGTCCTGGAACACGTACGCCACGCTTCCGAAGAGTCCGGGGAGGAAAGCGGTATTCTGTCCCTTGCGCAGCCGCAGCGTCAGGTTGAACTGGCGGCCCCTGTCCGTGTTCTCTAGGAGGATGACGTTGGTGAAATCTCCGCTGACCTTTCGGCCGCCGTAATCGGGCCGTCCGTCCGGCGTCAAACCGGTCGGCCTGCCGGCGTCCCCGATGTTGAGGTTGCGGAACCGGACGTCGTCGAGGTTCCGGGCCAGCAGGACTTCCACGGTACCGACCAGGTCCAGGGGCAGCCGACGATCGAGGGCGAGGTTGGTGCGGAAGACCCGGGGCAGCCGGAACGCCGGATCGATGACGTTGACCTCCGTGGTCTGCGGCGCGGAGAGACCCCCGTCCAGCGGCAGCGGTTGCGCAAAGGGATCGGCAACGAACGCAGGGACGTCCTGGTCGCGGAAGGTGGCGAGATCGATGCGGGTGAAGTCCACACCGGTGTTGCTGTAGGCGTTGGAAAGCCAGACGGCCGGCGGCAGTCCCGCGAAGACGCCGGCGCCGCCGCGGATCTGGGTCCCGCGGTCTCCTCCGGCGTCGATATTGAACCCGAAACGGGGAGACCAGAGCACCTGGCCGCCCGGTGTCCGGTCCGTCCGGTGGCCGGCGAACTGGCGGGCGAAACGGTCGTTGGCCAGCGGCTCGACCGGCAGGATCGGCACGTCGGCCCGCAGTCCGAAGTTCAGGCTGAACCGCGGACTGACTCTCCAGGCGTCCTGGGCGTAGAAACCCAGCTGCACGTAGTCCCAAGCGGCGCGTGGCTGTTCGACGCCGGGCACGCTGGAACGGCTCAGGAGGTAACGGACAGGCGTGCCTTGCTCGAAAGCCTCGATACTGTCGAACTCGTAGGCCCCGTAGTAGTCCTGTATGAACAGGTTGTCGAAGGAGACGAACTCGTTGTGGGTGCCGATCGTTATGGTGTGATCCGCCCTGAACAGGTGGAGGTCGTTGGTGAACTCGAAGGTGTCCTGATCCAGCGTGTTGGCCTGGGAGAACCGCTCCACGCCGAGCCGGACCTCGCCGAGGAACGCGCCGCCCGGTTCCTCGAGATCGATCCGGACCTGGGGAAAGGAAGCGGACAGCGGCGACCGCTTGTCCCGCACGCGGCTGTAGGATATGCGCGCTTCATTGGCCAGGCTGCCGGAGAAGGTGCTGTTGAGCTGCACGACCGACGACTGGGTGACGTTGTCGCGCTTGAACTGGTTGCTGGTCAGCGTGAAGAGGGTGCGTCCCCGGCTCAGCCCGTCGTCCAGGTCGCCGTTCACCAGGTTGTGGCGCAGGGTGAGACGGTGCCCGGGTGACAGGTTGACGTCCAGTCGCGCGAAGATCTTTTCGTTTCGCGTATCCTGCGAGAAAGGGTCGTAACCGCCGGCGTCGTAACCGTACCTCTCGCGGGCGATGTCCACGATCCGCTGCAGATCGGCCGAGCCCGCCCCGAAGCGGATGGGCTGGCCCGAGTCTGCAGGGCCCGCGCTCGACGGACTCGAACGGCGCCGCAGCTCTCCATTGACGAAGAAGAACGCCCGGTTCCTGGATACCGGGCCGCCGAGCCTGAATCCGAGCTGGTAGTCGGTAAAGTCCCCGAATTCGTCCCCGTCCAGGTCGCCCACCAGGGATTCGTTCCGGCCGAACCAGTACAAAGAACCCCGGAAGCGGTTCGTTCCGCTACGCGTCACCGCGTTGATGAGTCCTCCCGCGAAACCGCCGGAGCGCACGTCAAAGGGCGCCACCTGTACCTGGAATTCCTCTATGGCGTCCAGGCTGATCGGCTGGGCGTCCACCTGGCCCGTGGGCAGCCCCTCGCCCGTCAGGCCGAAGGCGTCGTTCAGCACCGCGCCGTCCACCTGGAAGTTGTTCAGGCGGTTGTTCTTGCCCGCGATGCTCTGCCCGCCCGCCTTCGACGCCGCCTCGGGCGCCAGTCGTGTGTAGTCCTGGATGCTCCGCGCGATCGAGGGCAGCCGGGCGATCTCGATCGCCGAAACATGGGTCTCGGTACCGGTGTTCGACGCATTGAGCACCTCGTCCCGATGGGCCGTTACGGTGATTTCCCCCGCCTCGATGAGGTCCCTGTTCAGCCGGAAATCCGCCCGCAGGCTCTGGCCCATGGTCAGCAAAATGTCCTGCCGGACGGCGGTGCGGTAGCCGATGTAGCTGACCCTGATCTCGTACGGGCCGCCGGTCCTCAAGCCCGCGATGTTGTACCGTCCGTCGGCACGGGAGAAGATGCCGGCGGAGACGCCCGTGGGCTCATGCAGGGCGACCACGGTGGCGTCGGGAAGCGGTGCGCCGGTGTCATCCAGAATCCTGCCGTAGAGGGTCGCGGTCGTAATGCCCTGTGCGTAAACCGGGACCGGCTGGATCAGGACGGGGATAAGGGCCGGCAGGATCAGGACGAGGGACAGGATAGTCCGGTTCAGGAAACGCATGGACCGTAACCTCTTTTTTGCGATAAATCGTTTCACAATTTCAGGAACGTCGAATATAATACCCTTCAAGTACGAAAACGAAACGGAAACTTTCATTTAGGAGCCTGCCATGGCGCTCATGGAAATAGAACCCGGTCTCAAGATTGCGGGACAGATGTCTCCCGAACCTTCGCAGGAGGACCTGCAATTCGCCCGGCAACTGGGCATTGAATACGTCTGTCTCTGGACGGACGGCGAACACGCCAACTACGACTATTTCATGAGCCGCCGGGAGATCTACGAGGAAGCCGGCATCAAGATCTACGGGTTCGGGAACAGCGACGTGCACAACCAGGACGCCATCGTGCTCAACCTGCCGAACCGGGACGCGAAGGTGGAACAGTACAAGCGGTACATCCGCGACCTCGGCAGGGCGGGCATTCCCTATACGACGTACGCCCACATGGGGAACGGGATCTGGAGCACGGAGCGGGAGACGACCCGCGGTGGCGCGCCGGCCCGGGGATTCGACCTGGCAAAGGCCGAAGAGGGCCACTGGGGCGGCCGGTTGTTCAGGATGCCGCTGACCCATGACCGGGTGTACAGCGAAGACGAAATCTGGGACAATTTCGCCCATTTCATCGGGGAAGTCGCGCCGGTCGCGGAGGAAGCGGGCGTCCGGATCGGCATCCATCCGGACGATCCTCCCCAGCCGGAGCTCGGCGGCATCCCGCGATGTATCTTCAGCAGTTTCGACGGATACTACCGGGCTATGGAAATCGCCGACAGCCCGAACGTGGGGCTCTGCTTCTGCATCGGATGCTGGCTAGAGGGCGGATCGTTGATGGGCAAGGGTGTGGAGGACGCGCTGCGCCATTTCGGCGATCAGGGCAAGGTCTTCAAGGTCCACTACCGGAACGTGGACCAGCCCCTGCCCCATTTCGTGGAGACTTTCATCGACAATGGCTACTTCGACATGTACCAGGCCGCGCGGGTCCTGGAGGAATCCGGTTTCTACGGAGTCATGATCCCCGATCACATTCCAGAGATGGCGGGAGACGGCCGGATCGGCTATGCCTACTCGATCGCCTACATGAAGGCGCATGCGGACCGGGCGAGAGCGGAGTGCGCCGCCGCGTAAGTGCACGGGCGGAGTGCGGCTGCTAAGTTGCACGGGCCGGCAGGACTTGTATGACCGCGCAAGCGAGATGCCTCGTTCCCGGCCTTGCCCTGGGAAGGACCGGCGCGCGTCATGAATGAACTGAACGATTTCCTCACCCACCTGCTCATCGAACGGGGTCTGTCGCCGAACAGCCACGAGGCGTACCGCCGCGACCTGACCTCCTACAAGAACCACCTCGACCGGCGGGGGATCGCTGCCTTTTCGGACGCCACGCGCCAGGACGTCCAGGGATTCATCGCGTACCTGCGCCGGCGCGGGCTTGCGCCTTCGAGCATCGCGCGGCACGTCTCGGCGGTACGGATCTTCCACCGATTCCTCATCGGCGAGGGGCTGGCCACCGCCGATCCCACCGAGCACGTCCGGGTGCCCAAGCAGCCCCGCCGCCTCCCGGTCGTCCTGAGCCGGGAGGAAATCAGGACCTTGCTCGAACAACCCGATCACACGACGTCGCTGGGCCTGCGCGACCGGGCGATCCTCGAGTTCATGTACGCCACCGGCCTGCGCGCGTCCGAACTGCTGGATTTCAGGCGGCCCGATCTCCTCTTCGAAACCGGGCTGGCGCGCATCTTCGGGAAGGGCGGCAAAGAACGCCTGGTCCCCGTGGGCCGCCAGGCGATCAACGTGATCCGCAACTACCTGCATAAAGTACGCCCCGCCCTGGCCTCATCGAAGAGCGGCGAACTGCTCTTCCTGAACGCCCGCGGAGGCCGGCTGTCCCGCATGGGCCTGTGGAAGATCATGGATACCTACGTGGAACTGGCCGGGTTCGAGAAGAAAGTCAGTCCCCACACCCTGCGCCATTCCTTCGCCACCCATCTCCTGGAGGGGGGCGCCGATCTGCGCGCCGTCCAGGAAATGCTGGGCCACGTGGACATCGCCACGACGCAGATCTATACCAACGTGGACCGCGAATACCTCAAGGACGTATACACCCGGTACCATCCGCGGGGGTGAAGGGCGGCTGCGCATTCTGGTCGGTCCGGACGGCCCGGTCAACCGCGAAAACCTGATCAGTACGCCCGGATCGATCAGTCCGGTCAGTGTGGCCGGCCCGCCAGTCGGTCATTTCGATTGGCGCCTGAGGAGGATGACGGTCCTGCTGCCCGCCAGGGCCGCCGCGACGACGGCCAGCAAGCAGCAGAGGAGGGCGAACACGTCGCCGTAACGGGTGTAGAACGTAAGCCCGCCCCGGTACGGATGCACGTTTTCGACGGTGGTCGTGGCGACCAGCATGGGCGTGGCGCCATAGACGGCGCCTGTGGCGGAGATGAATCCCGATATCCCCGTGTTCGCCGCGCGGATGATCGGCGTGCCGTTTTCCACGGCGCGCAGCACCGCCATGGAGAAATGCTGGGCGGGCGCCGATGAGGTCCCGAACCAGGCATCGTTGGTCATGACCACGAGCACGTCGGCGCCGTTCAGCGGGAATCTACGGACCAGATCCGGGAAAATGGATTCGTAGCAGATGACCGTGCCGACACGCATATCCTGCCCGGTGAGCGGCATCACGGTCAGTTCGTCCCCGGGCGTGAGGTCTCCGATCGCGCCGGTCAATCCGGAAAGAAAGGAAAACAGACTAGGAAAAGGGAGATACTCGCCGAAGGGCACCAGGTGCATTTTGCTGTAGGAACTCACGATCCCCCGTTCGGGCAGGAGCAGGAAGGCACTGTTGTAGATGTCTTCTTCACCGGGCCGGTAGCCCAGCGCGCCGGTAAGCAGCGGAACCCCCGCCTCCTCGGCCAACGCATGCACCTGTTCGTTGTACTCTTCATAAGCCGGGCTCTCCAGCCAGAAGGTCATCGCCGTCTCTGGGAACACGATGAACTCCGGATCCCGGGGCAGTATCGACCGCGTCAGATCCCTATAGACATCCACGGTCCGCTGGACCTCCTCCTTCGACCACTTTATGCCCTGTTCCTTGCTGCCCTGGACGACAGCCACCTTCACCGGTGGGGTCATCCGCTCCAGGGCGCGGGCCTGCGAAATCGACCACCAGCCGTACCCCGTCGCGCCGATCAGGGCCAGCCAGGACAGCGCCATGGCGAACACCGGCGCGCGCCAGGCGGTGCGTTCGCGAAGGGCGATGAAGACCATGGCCAGCGTCGCGTTCAACAGCATGACCAGGAAGCTCACACCGTACACGCCCGTGTAGTTCGAAATCTGAATGACGGGAAGGACCAGGTACTGCGAGTAACCCAGCAGTTCCCAGGGGAACCCCGTGAAAACATAGGTCTGGATGTATTCCAGCGCCGTCCACAGGGCAGCCGCGAACAACGGGAAAAGGGGGGACTTCCAGTCGGCCCGCGCCGCATACAGACCGAAAATGAAGGCGTACAGGGCGACGACGAAGGCCACGCCTGCCATGCTGACCAGGCCCAGCGCCAGGTTCAGGCCGCCGTAATTCATGACCGTTTCCCGGATCCAGTACACCTTGGCGACGCCTGAAACGAAGGCGAAAACCAGGGCGATCAAAGCCACCCTGGTCGAGGACCCGTTTCGACCGGCGTCGTGCAACGCGACCATGACCGGCACGAAAGCGACCCAGGCCAGGGGCCACCAGTCGAAATCGGGTATGCTCAGGTAGATGAACAGGGCGGAGCAAAGGGCGAGCCCGAGCCCGGCGATGGGCGTTGTGACGTGGAGGCGCTGCAGCAGGACCATGGAGGTCGTCTCATGTGGGATTCACGGGTCGTTTTACGTGACTGAAATCAACACGCATTCCGGTAGGCTGTCAACTTAAAGAAGTGGCACAAAGCCGGTATGCCGGCGCCAAATAGGTTGACCGTGCGCCGTACCGGCATCTACATTTTCAGCCGTCTCCCGGCCGGTGTTTCCCGGCCGGACCCAACCGCTGCCGTGAAGACCTTGCCGGCTTTTCCGGCGGCAGGCACCGGATCGACCATATTTCAGCTGTCAGGTTGACAGACAACAGGCAGGATAACAGGGAGTCTCTGCGCTTGGACGCCTTGCGAATGGCCGTAATCGGCGTCGGACGGCTCGGTGAAGCACACGCCCGGGTGCTGGCGGGCATGCCCGGCGTAAGGCTTGCCGGCGTGTACGACGTTCGCGAGAAAAGAGCGGAAGAGGTTGCCCGCCGCTACGGCACGACTGCGCTCGAAAGCCTGTCACGCGTCGCGGAAGAAGCCGACGCGGCCACCGTGGTCGTGCCCACCACCGCACATTGCGAGGTGGCGTCGTACACTCTTGCGGAGGGCCTGCACACCTTCGTGGAGAAACCGATCACCGCGACCGTACCGGAAGCCGACCGGCTGATCGATCTGTCGGAGTCCCGGAACCTCGTGCTTCAAGTCGGACACATCGAGCGGTTCAACGGTGCCTACCGGGCCCTCGACGGCATGGACATTTCCCCCGGGTTCATCGAAGCGCATCGCCTGGCCTCCTTCGACCCCAGGGGCACGGACGTCTCCGTCGTCCACGACCTCATGATCCACGACATCGATCTCATCCTGCGTCTCGTCCAGTCGGACCTGGCGTCCGTGGACGCCACGGGCGTCGCCGTGATTTCCGACCAGGTGGACATCGCCAACGCCCGAATGCGATTCGCCGATGGGTGCGTGGCCAACGTCACGGCCAGCCGCATTTCGCTCAAGAAAATGCGCAAAATGCGGATCTTTCAGCGCGATCATTACGTTTCGATGGACTTCCTGGCGGGCGAAAGCGAGATTTACCGGTTGGTCGACGATCCCGGACGGGCCGGAGCACGGGGATTGAAGATCCCGATCAACACCGGCGATGGACGGGTCCGCCATATCACGCGGCAGAAGACCTCGAAGGACCGGAGCGAGCCGCTCGAATCCGAACTCGCCTCCTTCGTCGCGGCGGTGCGCGGCGATGCGCCGGCGCCGGTGACCGGTTTCGACGGCCGGGAGGCCCTTCGCGTCTCCCTGGCGGTCATCGAACAGATCGAAACCAACAGCCGGTAAGGCCGACAGGCCGCTCGGCATCTTCGCGCATAGAGGAAGCGAAGCCCGCACCGGCCGGCAGACCGGACGAGTAATAACAAGGAGGCCCAGCTCCAGCATGGATATCCGCGCCGCGGTCTTCGCGGCCCGAAGCTATACACCCATCCCGCTCCTGATCGCGGTCCTGATCATGGCCGAACCCGGCCCGATGACGTTCATTTCCGGGGGGCTGCTGGTGTTGATCGGGGAATCCATACGCCTGTGGGCGGTGGGTTACGCGGGCTCCGCCACCCGCACCCGCCACGTCGGAGCACCGGCGCTCATCACCAACGGGCCCTATGGGCGGGTACGCAATCCGCTGTATGTCGGCAACTTCGTGCTGAGTCTCGGCCTGTGCGTCATGGCCTGGGCCTGGATGCCTTACATGATCGGGATCTTCGTGACCGCTTTCGGAATACAGTACGGGCTCATCGTATCGCTGGAGGAGGAAAGCCTGCGGAAAACCTTCGGCGCACAATACGAAGCATACCTCGCGTCGGTACCGCGTTTCCTCCCCCGATTCACCGAATACACCGCGGGGAAACCGGCGCCTTATGATTTCGGCGCCGCCCTGCGCAGCGAAAGACGCACCTTTCAGTCCACGGCCGTGGTTGCGGCCGCCATCGCTGTGCGCTGGTACTGGGGCTAGTCCGGATCGGACCAGGCGGGTATTACGGGTTCGTTTCCACGCGGCTCATGCCGTTCAGAGACCGTTCGTGCATCGTGCACTGAAGAGGATCGCCGTTCTGCCCGGACGGCCCGGGCGGACCGGACGGCCCTGTTGGCGTCGGAGGTGCCGTCGGCTCAGAAGGTGCGGGCGGCTCGGGCGGCTTCGAAGGTGCGGACAGTTCAGGTGAATCGGCAGCGGCACCAGCGCTTTTCCGCCTGTCTGGTTGCTTCTGTACGCTTACGCCCGTGGTCCCGTGCAGCAGGCTGAGCAAGGCGACGAGGGCCACGAGGAGGACGACCGGCCACCAGGGTACGTTGGACAGCATACGCGCCGAGTCCGGACCGGACTGGAACAGCAGTCCGTAGAGCAGGATGGGACCGAGGATGATCAGCAAGGCGACACCGACGACGCATACCACCTGGGACCAGGCCGGGTTGCGCTGAAGAAACCGCGAAATGCTAGATAGTCCGTGTTCTCTTTTCATGGATCGTTCCCGTGTAGCGAACGTGTACATTGGCATCCGTTTCCCACCTCTCACCGGGGCGGATGCACATATGTTCAAAAAGAAAAACGTTGGGATCGGATGAAGCTTCGCCGGGGCCCGAAAGCACGGCGGTACGCAGGCCGGAACGTACGGCTGGATGCACGGCGATTCGCAGGCCGGAACCTCTTGACAATCACGATCCCCGCGTCTACTGTAACAGGTCGAACCTGACGCCAATCGATTGAACGACTTTCGGCGACTCGCCATCGCATTGAGGTATACGTGCCTCGCACCGCCACGGTAACGCGCGAAACCCTGGAAACCCGCATCGAACTGGCCCTGACCCTCGAGGGCGAAGGTCGACTCGCCGGAGAAACCGGCATCGGTTTCTTCGACCACATGCTGGGCAGCTTCGTCAAGCACGGCGGGTTCAACCTCGATCTCGCCTGTACCGGCGATTTGCATATCGACGATCATCACACGGTGGAAGACGTGGGGATCTGCCTGGGCCAGGCCATCGCCCGGGCGATCGGCGATGGATCGGGCATTACGCGGTTCGGCCACGCCTACGCACCCCTGGACGAAGCGCTGGCCCGGGCCGTCTTCGACGTAAGCGGCCGCGCCCACCTGGAGTTCGACGCCGATTTCTCGCGTTCCTCGGTCGGCGATTTCAGCACGGAAATGGTGCGGGAGTTCTTCGGAGCCCTCGTGCATCACGGTCGCGTCACCCTGCACGTCGCGTTGCTCTCCGGCGTGAACGCCCATCACCAGGTCGAGGCGGTCTTCAAGGCGGCGGCCAGGGCGCTGCGCCAGGCCGTGGCCATAGACGACCGCGTATCCGGCGTACCGTCCACCAAGGGCAGTCTCTAGCCAACGGATAACCATGCACATCGACGAGCTGGACACTCCTGCCTACGTGGCCGACCTGGACCTGATGGAGCGCAACATCGCGTCCATGGCGGAACATTGCCGGAATCTCGACATCGGTCTTCGATGCCACACGAAGAGCCATAAAATCCCGGAAATCGCCCACTGGCAGGTCAAGGCCGGCGCGATCGGTATCTGCTGCCAGAAACTCGGCGAGGCCGAAGTCATGGCCGCCGCCGGCATCGAGAACATCCTGATCCCCTACAACATCGTCGGTCCCCGCAAGGTGGAACGTCTGACGCGTGTCGCCAAACGGACCGAGATCATCGTGGCCGTCGATGACGAGATCACGGCACGGGGCATTTCGGACCAGGCCGAAAAAGACGGCTGCCGGGTCAACGTGATCATCGAGCTGGATACGGGCACGCAGCGTTGCGGCGTGCAGTCGCCCGAAGCGGCAGCGACGCTGGCCGAACGTATCACGGACCTGCGCGGCCTCGTTTTCAAAGGCGTCATGATCTTCCCCAGCCATCCCGAGGCCAGGGATTTCCTGGCGGAAACGATAGAACGGATCACCGGGAAGGGCATCCCTGTCGAGATCATCAGCGGGGGCGGCACCGGCGGCGAAGAAAACTCCAAAGCCATGGGCTGCACCGAGACCCGTAGCGGTTCCTACATCTGGGAGGGCATGGAGCGTCTCAGCACTTCCGCCATGCTAGATCCCCAACGCTGCCCCTGCCGCATGATCTGCACCGTGGTGAGCGCACCGACCCCGGACCGCATCATCATCGACGGCGGCATGAAGACCTTCGCGAGCTATCCGCCCACACCCTACGGCCACATCATCGAACATCCCGAGGCGCAGATCTACGGCATGTCCGTGGAACACGGCCACGTGGACGTATCTCACTGCACGCACCGGTTCAGGGTCGGCGAGCGCGTTTCGGTCATCCCCCTGCACCAGGAAATGGCCCTCAACCTGCACGACGAGCTCAACGGCGTACGGGGCGACCAGGTGGAAGTCATCTGGCCCGTGGCCGGCCGGGGCCGGGTCAAATAATCACGGTCCGACCGGATAAACACTGTCCGTCTGGAAGGAGTACCGGATGTCCGTCAATGGAGTAAGGGAAGTCTGGAAGAGCCGCCTGGGGCTGATTATGGCCATGGCTGGCAACGCCATCGGCCTGGGTAATTTCCTTCGGTTTCCCGTACAGGCGGCCGCCAATGGCGGCGGCGCCTTCATGATCCCCTATTTCGTCGCGTTCCTGGTCGTGGGCATCCCCATGATGTGGGTGGAATGGAGCGTGGGGCGGTTCGGCGGCAAGCATGGCCACGGCACCACCCCGGGCATCCTGTACCGGCTGTGGAAACACCCGGCGGCCAAGTACATCGGCGTGCTCGGCATCGCGGCGCCGGTCGCCTTCGCCCTGTACTACTCCTACGTGCAGTCGTGGACCCTGGCCTACAGCTTCTTCTCCCTGACCGGCCAGTACTTCGGCATTACCTCCCAGGCGGAGATGGGCGCGTTCCTGAGCAGCTTTCAGGGTGTCACCGAGAGTGCCTACTTCAGCAGTGTCGCCACCGCCTACATCTTCTTCCTCATCAACCTGGGCATCGTCTTCTGGGTGCTGAGCCGGGGCGTGGTACGGGGCATCGAGACCCTGGCCAAGTTCGCCATGCCCATGCTGTTGATCTTTGCCATCGTGCTGGTGGCCCGGGTACTGACGCTGGGTACGCCCGATCCGGCCTTTCCCGATCGCAGCGTCATGGCCGGTTTCGCCTGGATCTGGAACCCGGACCTCAGCCGTCTTACCGAAGGCGGCGTGTGGCTCGCGGCAGCGGGACAGATCTTCTTCTCCCTCGGCATCGGCATCGGCAGCATGCAGTGCTACGCGAGTTACGTCCGCGCCCGTCAGGACGTCGCCCTCACCGGCCTGACCACTTCCATGAGCAACGGTTTCGCCGAGGTGGTGCTCGGAAGCTCCATCGCGATCCCGGTCGCCGTGGCCTTCTTCGGCGTCACCGCCACCGAGGCGATCGCGACGGGCGGCGCGTACGACCTGGGGTTCCAGTCCATGCCCCTGATCTTCCAGCAACTGCCCCTGGGCCAGTTCATCGGGACGCTGTGGTTCGGCCTGCTGTTCTTCGCGGGGATTACCTCGACGGTGGCCCTGACGCAGCCGCCCATGGCCTTCCTGCAGGATGAGATGGGGTGGCCGCGCAAGAAGGCCGCCATATTCGTCATCTCCTGCCTGTTCCTCTTCGGCAACTTCATCGTCTTCAATATCGAGCACGGCGTCATCAACGAACTGGATTTCTGGATCGGGACCGTGGGCCTGGTGGTCTTCTCCTTCTTCGAGATCATCATCTTCGCCTGGATCTTCGGCATGGACAAGGCCTGGGAGGAGATCAACGAAGGCGCGGCCATCCGGATACCGCGGATATTCTACTACATGATCAAGTACGTCACGCCGGCCTCGCTGGCGGTCCTGCTGGTCGTGTGGACCTATCAGGCCGGTTTCGACATTCTCCTGCTACGCAACGTCGACCCGGTGGACATCCCGTATCTGCTGATAACGCGCGGTATCATCGTGGCGCTGATCCTCGTGGGCGTGTTCCAGGTGCGGCGCGTTTCGAAGAACTGGAAATGAGATCGAAATCGTGGTATTGACGGTGTAATGCCGCTATGAGCACGGACAACGAAGCCTATCGAAGCATCGGTCTTCCTCCCGGCATCATCCGCCTGAGCCGGAACGAGAACCCCATCGGGCCTTCCCCGTCCGTCATCGAAGCCGTCAAGGCGCGGTGCGCCCGGATCAACCGGTACGAGGACCCAGACCAGATAGCCCTCTTCCGCAAACTGGCCGAACTGCACGGCGTACCCCACGATGAGAAGCTCGCCCTCCCCGGGGCTGGTTCGGACGGCGCCTGGATCCGCGTGGGCGACGGTTCCGAGCATCTGATGCACGCCATGGCCCGGGCTTTTCTCTCCCCGGGAGACGAACTCATCGAGCCCCATCCATCCTTCGGGTTGATGTCCCGTTACGCGGAGGAATCGGGTGCCCGCGCCGTACGGACGCCTTTGACGGCCGATTACGTCTACGATCTGGAAGCCATGGCCGCGGCCGTCAACGAGCGGACCCGCATGGTCGTCATCACCAATCCCAACAATCCCACGGGTACCATCGTCACCCACGACGCGCTTTCAAGCTTCGTCGCCGGCCTGCCGGAACGGGTGATGGTCCTGGTGGACGAGGCCTACGCGGACCTGGCGGAGGATCTGGCCTGCGCCGATGGCGCCGGTCTCGCGCGGGAGTTCGAGTACGTCCTGGTGGTCCGTACTTTTTCCAAGGGTTACGGCCTGGCGGGATTCCGCTTCGGCTATGGCGTGGCCCAGCCTCGAACGATGAAGCGCGTCCGTGCGTTCCACGGCGGATCGCCCAGCGCCATGGTCCTGACCGCGGCCATCGCCGCCCTCGATGACCCGGATCACGTACTGCGCACCCGGAACGCGGCGAGCGCGTCCAAGGCGATCTACTACGAGGCCTGCGAAGAACTCGGACTCGAGTATGTCCGCAGCGAGGCGGCCTTCGTCCTGATCGCCGTGGGAGACGCCGCCGCCGTGACGGCCTCCCTGGCCGAGCGCGGTATACTCGTCATCAACGCCGAGGCATCCTGGGGTCTGAAGGGCATGATCCGGGTCTCCTACGGCAACGAGCAGGAAAGCCGGATTTTCGTCGAGGCCCTGCGGGAAATCCTTAGCTGAAAGGCACGCAATGCCTGAATCCGAACTGTGCTTCACCCCGGCGACCGACCTGGTCCGCATGATCCGCCGCAAGGACGTATCCGTGACGGAGGTCATGGAGGCCCACCTGGCCCAGGTCGACCGGGTGAATCCCGCCGTGAACGCCATCGTCACCTACCATCCCGACCAGGCGCTGGACGGCGCCCGGAAGGCCGACGAGGCCATCGCGCGAAACGAAGTGCGTGGACCCCTCTTCGGCCTGCCCATCGCCCACAAGGACCTGGTACTGACCAAAGGCGTCCGGACCACCTACGGTTCGCCGATCTTCCGCGATTTCGTCCCGGGACAGGACGAACTGATCGTGGAGCGGCTGAAGCAAGCGGGGGCGATCTCCTTCGGCAAGACCAACGTGCCGGAATTCGGCGCAGGATCCCAGACCTTCAATCCGGTCTTCGGCGCGACGCTGAACCCCTACGACACGACCCGGACCTGCGGCGGCAGCAGCGGAGGCGCCGCCGTGGCGCTGGCCTGCGGCATGCTGCCCATCGCCGACGGCAGCGACATGGGCGGCTCGTTGCGCAACCCGGCCAACTTCTGCAACGTGGTGGGGCTGCGGTCCGCGCCGGGACGCGTGCCGAGATGGCCGTCCATCAACGCCTGGGGCAAGCTCAGCGTCCAGGGTCCCATGGCCCGGACGGTGGCGGACGCCGCGCTCATGCTCAGCGCCATAGCGGGTCCCGATCCCCGTGCGCCCCTTGCCATCCGGGAGCCGGGACAGCCCTTCGCCATGCCGCTTGAACGCGACTTCAAGGGGGTAAGCGTCGCCTGGAGCATGGACTTCGGCGGGCTGCCCGTGGATCCTGAAGTCGTCTCGGCCATCGAGGCGAAGCGCGGGGTATTCGAGGATCTGGGCATGACCGTCAAACCGGGCCAACCCGATTTCTCCGAGGCCGACGAGGTGTTCAAGACGTTGCGGGCGTGGAGCTTCATCCAGGGATACGGCGACCTCCTCGAGACGCACCGCGACCAGATCAAGGACACAGTCATCTGGAACCTCGAAGCCGGATTCGCCCTTACGGGGCCGCAGATCGCCCGCGCGGAGGTGGACCGGACCACCCTGTACCACCGGGTCCGGCGGTTCATGGAACACCACGATTTCATAATCTTCCCCGTGAGCCAGGTCCCGCCCTTCGACGTGAATACGCCCTACCCCACGGAAATCGACGGCGTGCAGATGGAGACCTACATCGACTGGATGAAGTCGTGCTACTACGTCACCGTCACCGGCCTGCCCGCCATCTCCGTGCCTTGCGGTTTCACTTCATCGGGCCTGCCCGTGGGACTGCAGATCGTCGGACGGCACGAGGACGAACTCGGCGTCCTTCAACTCGCCCACGCCTTCGAACAGGCGACCGGGACCTGGAAGAGGCGCCCGCCCGTGGCCGGGGCATGAGCAGGCCGATCGGCTATACCTGGGCAGCCAGGCCCGCCTGACCCTCTTACCCGAAGAGCACATCCATGTCCACCAGGGCGGAAATTGTCATCTGCGGCGCGGGCGTGGCCGGTGTGTCCGCCGCGTATCATCTCGTCGTTCGCCGCGGCGTGAGGAACGTCGTGCTCGTCGACGAAAGGCCGCCGCTTTCCCTGACCAGCGCGTACGGGACCGAAGCCTATCGCAACTGGTGGCCCGACCTGCCCATGTTCCGGTTCATCAGCCGGAGCATCGACCTGCTGGAGGATGTGGCGGCGGAAAGCGGGAACGCGGTCCGGATGAACCGCAGGGGCTACGTCTTTCTGACCGGCGACCCTCGCCGCATCCCGGAGCTCGAAAAAGAGGCGGAAGCGGTTGCCGGCCTGGGTGGCGGCGCCCTGCGCATTCATCACGACCGTGAGTCCTACGTGCCTTCGCAGCCGGAGGGACTGCAACCGGACCTGACGGGCGCCGACCTCGTACTGGATACGGAGACGATCGCAAGGCTGTTTCCCTTTCTCACGGACGATACGGCCGCCATGCTGCACGTGCGCCGCTGCGGCTGGATGGACGTCCCCTCGCTGGGCCGGTGGATGCTCGACCGAATCGATGCCTGCGGAGGCAAGATCGTCAGTGACCGAATCGCGGGCGTCGACACGAGGAACAACCGGGTCACGGGCGTAAGGCTGACATCCGGATCGTCGATCGAGACCGGTAAGCTTGTTCTTGCCGCCGGACCAATGGTCCAGGAGGCCGGCCGGATGCTGGACCTGGATATACCGGTCTTCATGGAACTGCACGGCAAGATCATCGTGGAGGACACGGCCGGCATCCTGCCGCCCGATGCACCTATGTTGATCTGGACGGATCCGGTCGAGCTGGTCTGGGACGACGACGAACGCAGGAGACACGCCGCCGATCCAGACGCCCGCCATCTCATCGAACCCTTTGCCGCGGGGCTTCACATCCGGCCCCGCTTCCGGGACGGAAAACAGACTTTCCTGGGCATCTGGACCTACGACATAGCGCCAGGAGAGGCGGTGTTCCCACTCGTGTTCGATCCGGCCTATCCGATGATCGTCCTGCGCGGGCTTGCGCGGATGATCCCCGGCATGCGGTCCTATTTCGATAGGGCGGACGCAATGCCGGTGGACGGCGGCTACTACTGCAAGACCCCGGACAACCGGCCGCTGATCGGACCGCTGCCCATCGAAGGCACTTACATCGCCGGGGCGCTGTCCGGTTACGGCGTGATGGGTTCGCAGGCGGCGGGAGAACTGGTCGCTGCCCATGTCACCGGTGAAGCATTGCCCGACTACGCGCAGTCTTTCTCCTTTGATCGTTTCGACGGTCTTTCGGCCGCCGATTTGGCCGGCATGGGGGATGCGACGCGCGGGCAACTGTGAACGACATGTGTGTCGCTTTCCGCGGACCGTTGCAGGCAGGCCAGCACGGAACGGATATGCGCGGTTTTCTGTGGACTGGCCGGATCGCGGCGCATACGGCAAGGGATCCCGATGAATGCTTTAATGATCCAGGGCACGGCCTCGGGCGTCGGCAAAACGCTGCTTGTTGCAGGGTTATGCCGGCTACTTGCGCGTTCCGGGGTGAAAGTGGCTCCTTTTAAACCGCAGAACATGAGCAACGCGTCCTCCGCCTGTCCCTCCGGTGGTGAAATCGGACGGGCGCAGGCCCTGCAGGCCTTCGCATCCGGCATCGAACCCACCGTGGATATGAACCCCGTCCTGATCAAGCCGGAGGCCGACAACGTGGCGCAACTGGTCGTAGGCGGCGAGGTACGGGGCAAGCTCATGGCCGGTCGGTTCAAGGAAGACCGGGGCGGACTGATGCCCGAGGTTGTGGCGGCGTTCGACCGGTTGCGCCATGCCCATGACTGGATCGTCGTGGAAGGCGCGGGATCGCCGGCGGAACCCAATCTCCGCGAGGGAGACATCGCCAACATGGGTTTTGCCCGTGCCGCCGGCATCCCGGTATGGCTGGTCGGGGACATCGACCGCGGGGGTGTTTTTGCCGCCCTGCTCGGTACGATGACGGCCCTGGAATCGGATGACCGCAGGCTCGTGAAGGCGATGATCGTCAATCGATTCCGGGGTGAAGCTTCCCTGCTGGGCGACGTATTCCAATGGCTCGAAGGCCGAACGGGCACGCCCGTGCTCGGCTGGTTGCCGTATTTTCAGGACTTGGGACTCCCGGAAGAAGACACCCCCTACACGGGCATGGATCGCTCGTCGCGTGCCGCGAAATCCGGGGACGACCTCAAGTTGCGTGTCGCCGGCATTCACTATCCGAGAGCGAGCAACACGACCGACCTGGATCCCTTCCTGCACGACCCGGAGGTGGATTTTGCCTGGCTGCGCGACCCCTCTGAACTGACTGGACCGCCTGGATGGGATCTGGTCGTCCTGCCCGGATCGAAGTCCACTTCCGCCGATCTCGCGTGGCTGAGGGAGCGCGGCTGGACACCGGCTCTCGAACGGCACCTTCGATACGGGGGATGCCTGCTGGGTATCTGCGGCGGGGCGCAAATGCTCGGGAGACGTATTCTGGATCCCAGGGAGATAGAAGGACCCGCCGCTACGGATGGCCTGGCCTGGCTGCCTATCGAAACCGAGATGCAACCGGACAAGCGGGTTCATCCGTTGACGGCCCGGGCTAAATGGCCTGCTGATTTACCGTTCAGCGGGTACGAGATCCGGCACGGACGAAGCAACGAGGTTCCCGAGCTGTTCCCCTTCTGCGCCCGCTCCGACGACGGCCAGGTGATGGGCACGTTCATCCATGGACTCTTCGATGATGGGAAGTACCGCGGCGCGGTACTCGAATCCTGGCTGAACTGGAAGAGCGATTCCGAAGAGCACATCACGGCCCGGTGGACCCGCGACCTGGACCGGATCGCCGACGCCATGGCTGAAAACCTGGATCTCTCGCTCCTTGCTGGCAGAATCGGAATCAGTCTGGGTTGAAGTGTTCCTTCCAGGTGATTTTGTATTGGTCCTGTGTCGGGCCGATGGTATAATCTCTCTTTTCGGATTACATGCCAGGTCCGATTTGAATGCCATGTCTAATGTAATCGCGGCGCCCCATACCCTGACGATAGGGTAACTCGCCCTGCACTAGATCGGAGACACCATGACCACAACGCCCGCACACGAATACGACCTGCTCATACGGTCGGGCCGCGTGTTCTGCGCGGAAACCGGCCTGGACGAACCGGGTGCCGTGGCGGTGAAAGACGGGCGCATCGCGGCGTCCGGACCCGGGGTCGAGGGTTCCGCCGCCATGACGTTCGATTTTCCCGACGCCGTGGCGATGCCGGGGCTGGTGGACCTGCACGCCCATCCGGCCCGGGGCGGTTCGCGTTACGGCGTCGACCCCGACGCCCATTTCCTGTCCCGGGGCGTCACGACGGTCATGTCCCAGGGCGACGCCGGTGCCAGCAACTGGCCGGCCTACCGGGACCGCGTGATCCGGGCATGCAGGACGCGGGTGATCCTCGCCATCAACCTCTCGATCCACGGCGAATCCCATCCGGATGCCTGCTTCCCGGACCTGGAGGCCGCGGACGTAGACGCTTGCGTTTCGGCCATCGAATCCGGAGGAGACGCCATCTGGGGCATCGCGGCCAATACGGGACCCAGCAATCCCACACCGCCCAGAGAGATCATGCACCGGGCGCTGGCTGCCTCCGAACGAACCGGCAAACCCCTGCTGGTCGGCACGCGCCTGTCCAGCGACTGGTCACTCGACGACCAGTTGCCGCTGCTGCGAGCCGGAGACGTGGTCACTTACTGCTTCAACGATTTCCCCGAAAGCGTGGTGAAGGACGGGAAGATCCGGACCAGCGTCCGCGACGCCCGAGAACGGGGCGTACTCTTCGATATCGGCCACGGCATGCGGTCCTTCAGTTTCCCGGTCGCCGAGTCGGCCATCGCCGACGGATTCCTGCCCGATACCATATCCACCGACCAGTACAGCCGCCACGTGGGGAGCGACCCGCAGCACGACCTGCCCCGGACGCTGTCCAAGCTGATCGCGGCCGGCATGGCGGAACGCGACGCCTTCCTGCGGGTGACGAGCCGTCCCGCGGAAGTCCTGGGACTGCAGGGCGAGATCGGCACCCTGCGCGTTGGCGCCTGCGGCGACGTGGCGGTGCTGCGCTGGAACGATGACGTGCCGCCGCTGCGGGACGTGGACGGGGCGGAACGGCCGGGCGGTTGCTGGGAACCCCTGCTCACGGTCCGGGCGGGCATCGTGTAAAATCGGTTACGTGGTTCAGGTCCACGGTCAACCCGGGAGATTCCAACATGGTATACGGATCCGGAAACTACACCTACGAACGCGTCGAGGGCTGGGGAGGCGGCGCATCCGGTCGGGACCTCGGCGTGGTATCTTCCATGGCCGTGGACTCGCAGGACCGCGTGCACGTGATCGACCGGGAGCCCAATCCCGCCATCGTCGTCTACGACCGGGACGGACGGTTCCTGTACGACTGGGGTCAGGACCTCTTCAAGGTGCCCCACTCTATCTGGATCAGTGAAGACGACATCATCTACATTACTGAAGTAGAACTGCATACGGTCATGACCTTCACCCTCGAAGGCAAGATGCTCTCCATGCTCGGCACGCCCGGCAGGCCGGGCGCATTGGGCCAGCCTTTTAATTCACCTACCTGGGCGGTGCTCGGCCTGGACGACGACCTTTACGTGACCGACGGCTACGGCCAGCATTACGCCCACCGTTTCACGACGGACGGGGAGCTGCGCTGTACCTGGGGCGGTCACGGCAGCGAGGCGGGACAGTTCGATACGCCCCACTGCGTCCGGGTCGACAGGGACGGCCGGGTCCTGATCGTGGACCGGGGGAACGCGCGGGTGCAGATTTTCGACGCCGAAGGTCGGTACCTCGACTCATGGGACCATCTGCTGGCCGCCAACGACCTGTATATCGACAGGGATGATGTGGTGTATCTTGCCGAAGCACCGGGAAGAGTCAGCATCCTCAACCTGGACGGCGAGGTCCTGTCGCAATGGGGTAACCGGGACGACAAGGACGGTGTATTCGTGGACGCGCCCCACGGGATCTGGGTGGATGCCCACGGGGACGTCTACGTGTGCGAAGTACCTTTCGCGCACAACCGTATTCAGAAGTACCGGCGGGTATAGCGAGATCGCAAACGGCGCGTTATGAGACCGAAAACGGAGCGCAGCGGTTCAGTGGAAGGAACAACACAATGAAGGACCTCGGCCCACTGCTGCTGGTTATGTTATTCGCTTGTGCCGTGGCCTGCGGCAACGACGAAGACAGTCCCGTTTCCACGACACCTGATCAGGGGCCGTTCGACAGCGGCCCCAGAACCGGCAACGTCGTCTTCAGTCCCGGAGACGTCCGTTCCACCACGCAGTGGGGCACGGATGACTATGAACTGAACGCGGCCGCCATCAGGGGAGATACGCTCGCGGTTTCCGTGTCATACAGCGGCGGATGCAGAGCGCACCGGTTCACGCTCGTTGCCGCCGAGGTCTTCAAGGAGTCGGATCCCGTACAGCTCGATGTCGCCATCGCCCACGACGCCGACGGCGACCCCTGCGAGGCCTACCCGACGGAAGACTACCAATTCATCCTCGATCCGATCAAGGCACGGTACAAGGCGTCGTATGGGTCCGGGGCGGGCACCATCGTCCTCGGGCTCGACCGAGCACCGGACGTTCCACTCGTCTACGAATTCGATTAGCAGAATCCTGGGCAGTGCGGCTCGACGCGGATTCGATTAGATGAATGTACGAAAGAAAGCGTTTGACAGGCTGATATTACTAAACATATATTTAGTTTAACATGCATATTCTAAGGCAATTTACCGGGAAAGATTGATATGCCTTCCTCAATAGAGTGGACAGACGAGACCTGGAACCCGGTAACAGGTTGCAGCCGGGTGTCTCCCGGTTGTGATCATTGTTACATGTTTACACTATATCCGAGACTAAAAGGTATGGGTGTATCAGGTTACCGTTCATCCCCCGATGATGTGACGTTGATACCCGATCGACTGGAGATTCCATTTACCTGGAAAAACCCAAGACATGTTTTCGTCAACAGTATGTCGGATGTATTTCATAATCGAATACCCTTCGACTTCATATATCGCATTTTTCGGGTAATGCAGGAATCTTCCGATCGTCATGGCCATGTTTTTCAGGTGTTGACAAAAAGACCAGGGCGTGCGGTCGCTTGGTGGAAAGCATATGAAGATTCCTTTCCCGACGGCTGGCCTCCTGGGGTATGGATTGGGACATCGGTCGAGAACCAAAAATACGCGCCACGGCTAACCGTACTCGCACGATTACCTGCAAAAATTCGGTTTGTATCAGCCGAACCCTTGCTCGAGCAGGTTGACCTAGAACCATGGCTGGAAAACGGTAGGTTACAGTGGGTAATTGTTGGTGGAGAGAGTGGTCCAAGCGCTCGACCCATGGAACTGAATTGGGTACGGTATCTACGCGACCAGTCTGTAAATGCGAGTGTTCCTTTTTTTCTGAAGCAACTTGGTGGTAGTCGAAATAAGCAGAGCGGGGATACTGCAGTCGTTGATGGCCGTCAGTGGAGAGAAATGCCCATTCAGGAGTAAAGTAGCATTATGGTTTCATTCGGAGGTATATGGACTCAAAAGAAACTTGAGATACTGGGCGAGTATCTGGACAGGTACACCACAGTACTGAAAAACCAAAGGTTTCGCCTGATCTACGTTGATGCATTCGCAGGTGAAGGAGAATGGAGGTCTGGTGAAAGATCAGGTTATACGACAGATGTATATGGTGATTTTCAAAAGGTTCACGAAGGTTCACCCAAGATCGCCTTAAGTGTTCAAAAACGGCCTTTCGATAGGTTCGTATTCATTGAAAAAGACCCTAATCGTTGCTACAAGCTAGAAAGTTTGAGATCTGAGTTTCCAAACCGTGACATGGAAATAAGGCATGGAGATGCTAATTCCGAAATAGACTCATTTTGCAAAGGAATGGGGAATTACGATCGTGCCGTCGTCTTTCTTGATCCTTTTGCCACCCAGGTTTCTTGGAACACAGTTTCTAATTTGGCTCAAACTGAGAAGGTAGACTGCTGGATTCTGTTCCCCCTGAGTGCGATCGCACGCATGATGCCCGTTGAATCTGAACCTTCGGAAGCTATGGCTGGTCAACTAGATAGGATCTTTGGAAAGCGACAATATTGGTGGGAAGATGTTTATCATCCTCCAGCTCAGCAGAACATGTTTGATGAAGAACCAGGCCAAGTTCGTACGCAAGGCAGCAAACAAATCGCCGCTTGTTACCGCAATCGTCTTGAAGACGTCTTTAAGATGGTCGCGCCTACTCCTCGTACTTTCTACAATTCCAAACAGTCCCCCCTGTTCGAGTTGTTTTTTGCAGCCAGTAACCCAACTGGTGCACCAAAAGCCGTGAGAATTGCAGACCATATCCTTAAAAAATGGTGACTTAAATCAAGTCACGCCAATACAGAGTTTCCGCCAAAAACTATCTTCATATTAGATTAACCTAGGCCGACCAGAGGTAAGTTTCACCAAAGCGTAGATGTCCGGCAATCGAACGAGGTACTCACCATGGCATTCGAAATTCTGGACCAGGGCATGATCGCCCGGCAGCCGTCGACCGGGCCGGACGCGGTCGCGGCCTGCTCCCGCTGCGTGGTCACCGGTGATGGCGGACTGGTCTGTTCCTTCGCCGTCCAGGAAGCCCTCGGCCAGAACGATTTCAAGCAGGTTATCGTACGCTCTGAAGACGGCGGCGGAACGTGGACAAAGCCGGCCTACCTGTGGCCCAACCTGCACGATGATTTCGCACACATCGGGTCAATCAGCCAGGCGCCGGACGGCACCTGCTTCATCACGGGCATACATATTCCAATCGACGAGCCCGGTGAATCGTTCTGGCGAGAAGAAACCCAGGGCATCAAGCAGAACGCCATGTTCTGGGCGTCGTCCGCGGACCAGGGCCTGACCTGGACCGATCCGACGCCCATCGTCCTGCCCGCCCCAGGTTCGGCCGAGGCGCCCGGTGCACTCACCGTGACGCGCGACGGGACCTGGATCTGCTGCTATTCGCCCTACAACACCTTTGATCCCGCCGTGGAAGTGGATCGTAACCGGGTGGTTTACCTGCGCAGCACCGATCAGGGCGCATCGTGGACCCACGGTACGATGTTGCGTTTCGACGATGCCGGATCGACGGCAGCCGAGGCCTGGGTCGTGGAACTGGCCGACGGGAGGCTCCTCGGCGCGTGCTGGCATATCGCGCCGCACGGCAAGCCGGATTATCCCAACGCCTACGCCCTCTCCCACGACGGGGGACTAACCTGGACGCCGACGCGATCCACGGGCACGCTGGGTCAGTCCATCTCGCTGACCGCCCTGGCGGATGGACGGGCGCTGATGGTATACAACCAGCGGCAGCACGGGGATCCCGGGATACGCCTCGCCGTCGCGCGGCCCACCGACGAAGATTTCGGCGTAGAAGCGGATGAACTCGTCTGGAAGGCCGAAGTCCGGACCCAGAGCGATACGTCCGGCGATCACGATGAATGGCAGGACTACTCCTTCGGCGAACCCGCGGTAACGGTGCTTCCGGGCGGCGCATTACTGGTCGTGTTCTGGCTCATCCAGCCCGATGTCCGGGGCATCGGCTACGTGAGGGTGAGGTAGCGCTTTGTCCGGCGCCCGGATCATGCTGGCTCCGCTGGTCGTCGCGCTGGTACGGCACGCCATCTTCGCGGTCGCCCTCCCCTGGCTGATCCTGTACCGCACCGCAGGCATGGAGGAGATGCGGTTCGATGCCGGCTTTCCGGCCGCCGGATCGGTGCTCTTCGTCCTGGGCGCGGCCCTATATATCCGCGCCTTCGCCGAACGGATTCGCATGGCGGCGATCGTTACCGCTGCCGCAGGAACCTTCGAGCCCGGGGGAGATGCCCGGCCGATGCCCGGGGGAGATGACCGGCCCATCTGGTCGACCGGCGTCCACGGCTGGTCCCGCAACCCCCTTCAGCTCGGTGTCATCCTCATCCTGGTCGGTGAGTGCCTGGCCTTCGAGTCGCTCGCGCTGCTCGTATACGCGGCGCTGTGCTGGACCGGGCTGACGCTGTACCTGGTCCTCGTCGAGGAGCCGGCCCTCAGTCGCGCCCTGGGCGACGAATACCTCCGCTACTGCCGCCAGGTTCCACGATGGTTGTTGCGTTTCCGGATCAGAAAACCGTCCTGATCGGCCAAAGCGGCCTGACTGGCCTGACCGGCCTGATTCTCCGAGCTGATTCCCCGAGCTGATTCCCCGAGCTGATTCTACCTACCTTTCCCAATTCGATCACTTCAGGCGTTCCCGGCCGGTCGAGTTCAGTCGAGTTCGAACAAGCAGAACTGCCAATATGGCATATCTGCCATTTTGTCAGGTTATATCAAACCTATTACCGGTTTTTCGACCGGTTGAGCAGACGATTTTGCTCGAAAACAGGTCGGAATCGCGATCATCGCGGCGGCATCGCGGCAGCATTGCGGCTGAAACGGCCATGGCACACGTTTTGCAATCTAAATGGCTTGGTATGCGATGAAGCAGCATGAAATCAGGGTAGAACAGGCGAGAAAGAACAGGCGAGGAGGAACCTCATGAGAACGGATAAACTGACGCAGAAATCGATGGAGGCGATCCAGGTTTCCCAGGAGATCGCCCGCGGCCGCAACCACAACCGGCTGGAGCCCGCGCACCTGGCGCTGGCGTTGCTTGAACAGGACGAAAGCCTGGCAACCATCCTGCTGGAAAGAGCGGGATCGGATCCGGCCCGGGTACGAGAAGGGCTGGAAGCGGCCCTGGACAAGCTGCCCAGGGTAACCGGCGACGGCGCATCGCTCTATGCCTCCGACGCTTTTCATCAGGCCATGGACCGGGCGCTGAAAGAGGCGCAGAAACTGAAAGACGAGTACATCAGCGTGGAGCATCTGCTCCTTGCCCTGCTGGAAGACGGCGGGGAGGTCAATCGCGTCATGAAGGAGGCCGGCGTACGACGCGAGGGGATCATGAAAGCCATGAAAGAGGTGCGCGGAAGCCAGCGTGTCACGAGCCAGACGCCGGAGTCCGGCTACCAGGCCCTGGAGAAGTTCAGCAGGGACCTGACCGACCTGGCCCGGGAGGGCGGACTCGATCCGGTCATCGGCCGGGACGAGGAGATCCGGCGGGTAATCAAGGTGCTTTCCCGGCGGACCAAGAACAATCCCGTGCTCATCGGCGAACCCGGCGTGGGGAAGACGGCCATCGTGGAAGGACTGGCCCAGAAGATCGTGGCCGAGGACGTCCCGGAATCCCTCAAGGGACGCAAGGTGATCAGCCTCGACATGGGCGCCATGCTGGCCGGGGCCAAGTTCCGCGGCGAATTCGAAGAGCGTTTCAAGGCCGTGCTGAAGGAAGTGGAGCAGGCCGCGGGCGACATCGTGCTGTTCATCGACGAGCTGCACACCATCGTCGGCGCGGGTGCCGCGGAAGGCGCCGTGGACGCGTCCAACATGCTCAAGCCGGCGCTGGCACGGGGGACCTTGCGCTGCGTGGGCGCGACGACCCTGGACGAATACCGCAAGCATATCGAGAAAGACGCCGCCCTGGAAAGGCGGTTCGCGCCCGTCTACGTCGGCGAGCCCTCCATCGAAGACACCGTGTCCATCCTGCGCGGGCTCAAGGAGCGTTACGAGATCCACCACGGCATTCGCATCCGGGACGGCGCCCTCGTCACGGCGGCGACCCTGGCGGAGCGATACATCAGCGACCGGTTTATGCCGGACAAGGCCATCGACCTGATCGACGAGGCCGCGGCGAACCTGCGCATGGAGATCGACAGCATGCCGGCCGAACTGGATGATCTGGAGAAGCAGATCCGCCAGCTCGAAATCGAGCGGGAAGCGGTAAAGCGCGAGCGCGACGGGGAGGAACGCCTCAAGCCCGTGGAAAGCAGGCTGGCCGACCTCGCAGCGCAGCGCAGCGTCCTGCGGGCCCACTGGCTCGCCGAGAAGGAACTGGTGAAGACGATCCAGGAAATCAAGGAACAGACCGAACAGCTGAAAATCGAAGCGGACCGGGCGCAGCGCACCGGCGATTACGAGCGGGTGGCCCGCATCCAGTACGGCGAGCAGCTGGAACTCGACCGCCGGCTCGAGGAGAAGAACCGGGCCCTCGCCGAACTCCAGCGGGAGCGCCGGATGCTGAAAGAGGAAGTGGACGAGGAGGACATCGCCCAGGTCGTCTCGAAGTGGACAGGCATCCCGGTGAGCCGCCTGGTCGAAGGCGAGGTCGAGAAGCTGGTCCAGATGGAATCCCGCTTGCACCAGCAGGTGGTGGGCCAGGATGAAGCGATCGTCGCCGTGTCCAACGCCGTCCGGCGGAACCGCGCCGGGCTGGGAGACGGCAACCGGCCCATCGGCTCCTTTCTTTTTCTCGGCCCCACGGGGGTGGGCAAGACCGAACTTGCCCGGGCCCTGGGCGAGTTTCTCTTCGACGACCGGGGCGCCATGGTGCGCGTCGACATGTCGGAGTACATGGAGCGGCATGCCGTCTCCCGGCTTATCGGAGCGCCCCCGGGTTACGTGGGTTACGAGGAAGGCGGGCAACTCACGGAAGCCGTGCGGCGCAGGCCCTACCAGATCGTGCTGCTGGACGAGATCGAAAAGGCGCACCCCGACGTCTTCAACATCCTGCTGCAGGTCCTCGACGACGGACGGCTCACGGACGGCCAGGGCCGCACGGTGGATTTCCGGAACACCGTGATCATCATGACCTCCAACATCGGGACGGAGCACATCGGCGGTCACGACGCGTCCCGGGACGAGCAGGTGCGATCGGACGTGATGCGCGCGATGCGGTCCCACTTCCGCCCCGAGTTCGTCAATCGGCTGGAGGAAATCATCATCTTCCATCCCCTCGACCGGGACCACATCCGGGACATCGTCCGTATCCAGCTCGAGGAACTGCAGGGACGGCTCTCGAAACAGGCCGGGTTGACGCTGGAACTGACCCCCGAGGCCGAGTCACTGCTTGCGGAAGAGGGCTATGAGCCCCAGTACGGCGCGCGGCCCCTCAAGCGGGTGATTCGCAAGTTCGTCGAGAACCCGCTGTCCATGGCGCTGATCGAGGGCAGGTTCCGGGAAGGCGACGCGATCCGCGTGATCCGCGAAGGCGACCGCCTGGACTTTATCCGGCAGGATGCGTCCGCGGCGGCGTGATGTCCGACCCGGCGTGATGTCCGACCCGTGGTACAATTGAATTGACGGCGAATGGCCGATTGTTCATCTTGATCGGTAAGTCCGTGCACTGAGGTGCTTTTGGGTTGGGCAACAGACCGGAGTCCGCGATGCGCCAGGCGCCGATTCTGCTGATAAGCGCGCTTCTGACGGTACCCGCGTGCGATGATACGGGTCCGGCCAAGCCGGTCCAACCGCTGATCGACCGGGAAGAACAGCAGGTTAAGGAGGAACTGAGAGACCGTTCGTTCCGTCAGTTCCAACCGTCCCGCGACGCGCCGGAACGAAAGGCCGTCGTACTCGATTTCTTCTCAAGCGGCGATCAGACGCTTGGTCTCTGGGCACAGTATTCCCTGAACGGCGTCGCACTGGCGGAATGGGAAGTCGGCGCGTCCGATTACCGGGTCGAGAAATCCGGATCCGAGTACAGACTCGTACCGATTGGTCCCCGCTCCTCCCGGACGCTGCCCACGTCCTGCGAAAACTGCATACCGGCATCCGGTCTGTCGATATCCGTAAGAAACCTCTTCGATGGCGGAAACCTGCAGTTCAAATTGAACAATTCCGGGAACAGGCTTCCCCCGCCCTTCCCCGTATTCGAAAACTGGACCACGTGGATTGAAGACGAATATCTCGATGGATAACTTCCCATGACCGGAAAAACACGCACGTTGTTCACGCGGTTCATGGGGGGCGATCCATCACCTCCACGCTTCATCGACCGCCGACCACAATGAACAGACGATCCTTTCTGCGAAAATCCGCCGGGGTGACCGGCGCGGGCGTCCTGGCGGGACTGGGCTCTCTGCGCGAGTCCGCCGTCGGCCAGGCGAACGACCCCTACGGCCCGTCCGGATCCATCACGGACGTCGAAGGGATCAAGGCCGGGCACTTCACCGACCCGCGGCGTCCGACGGGCTGCACGGTGATCATGGCCGAGGAAGGGGCCGTGGGCGGGGTAGACGTGCGAGGCGGCGCTCCCGGCACCCGGGAAACCGACCTGCTCGATCCCGTGAACATGGTGCAACGGGTCCACGCCATCGTCCTCTCCGGTGGCAGCGCCTTTGGCCTGGACACGGCCACGGGCGTGATGCGCTACCTCGAGGAACGCTCCATCGGTTTCAACGTGCGCATCGCCCGGGTCCCGATCGTCCCCGCCGCGATCCTCTTCGATCTCGGCATCGGCGGCAAACCGGAAATCCGCCCCGACGCGGAAGCCGGCTACCGGGCCTGCGAGGCCGCGACGCCGGATCCGGTCCCCGAGGGCAGCATCGGGGCGGGCGCCGGCGCCACCGTGGGCAAGATGTCCGTCGGCGCGCCGGGGACCCGCACGGCCATGAAGGGAGGCATCGGCAACGCCTGCTTCACCACGCCCGACGGGCTCAGGGTCGGCGCCATCGTTGCCGTGAACGCCGTGGGCGACGTGTACGATCCGGATACGGGCCGCGTGCTCGCCGGCGCCAGGATGCCGGATGGGTCCGGTTTCGTCCGCGTGGCCCGGCGGATTCGCGAGATCGGGTCGCTTCGCCTGGAGGCGCCGCCCGGGAATACGACCATCGGCGTCATCGTGACCAATGCCGGGCTGACTAAGACCCAGGCCAGCCGCATCGCCCAGGTCGGGCACGACGGGCTTGCCCGCGCCATCAACCCGGCCCACCTGCAGGCGGACGGGGACACCCTCTTCACCATTGCCACCGGGACCTGGGAGGGCGGCGTGAACCTCTCCCTGGTGTCCATCCTTGCGGCGGAAGCCGTCACGCGGGCCATCATCCGCGCCGTCGTCACGGCCGATGGCCTGCCCGGGTATCCCTCCTATTCGGACCTGAACGCGGGATGACGGCTAGCGCGACTGAAGCTCTATGTCCCCCTACGTAACCGCCCTCCTCGTTTATTCCATTTTCCTCATGGCGATCGGCTGGTGGACGTCGCGGTCGGTCCGCCGCGCCGAGGACTTCTTCGTGGCCGGCCGGCGGCTTTCCCCCGCGCTGCTGTTCGGCACGCTGCTGGCCGCCAACCTGGGCGCCGGTTCCACGGTGGGCGCCACGGGCCTCGGCTACACGCACGGAATTTCGGCGTGGTGGTGGGTCGGGTCCGCGGGCATCGGGAGCCTCATCCTGGGCCTGACCGTGGGACCCCGTATGTGGCGCGTGGCCAAGGAACAGAACCTGTACACGGTCGGGGATTACCTGGAGCACCGGTACAGCCGCGGCGTCCGGGGCCTCATCGCCGTGCTGCTGTGGTTCGGATCCCTTGCGATCCTGGCCGGACAGCTCATTCCGCTGGCATGGATCCTCAACCTCACGCTGGGCATCCCGAAGTACGTCGCCTGCCTGGCCGGCGGCGCCGTGGTGGTCGTGTACTTCACCTTCGGGGGGCTGACGTCCACCGCCCGGGTCAACATGGTCCAGCTGGTGGTAAAACTCTCCGGCTTCATCCTGGCCTTTCTCCTGATCGTATCGGGGGCCGGCCTCCTGTCCGGCGTAAGCGCGGCGCCCACTGGTTTTGAAAGCTGGTTCGGGGACGATCCTTCCCGCATCTGGGGCTACTTCATCGTCCTGGTGCCCGCGTTTATCATCTCGCCGGGGCTGCTGCAGAAGATCTACGGCGCCCGGGACGCCCGGGCGGTCCGGCAGGGCGTCTGCACGAACGCCGTCGCCCTGATGCTCTTCGCCTTCATTCCCGCGCTCCTCGGCATGGCGGCCTACCACGCCTTCCCGTCCCTGGATACGCCGGACCTCGCGCTGCCCCGCCTGTTGATGGATGCCCTTCCCTTCTGGATCGGCGGGCTGACGCTGGCCGCCGTGTTCTCGGCAGAGATCAGTTCGGCGGACGCCGTGCTCTTCATGCTGACGACGTCCCTGAGCCGGGACCTGTACCAGACCTATATCGAACCCGGCGCTTCCGAGCAGCGGATGCTGGCCGTCAGCCGGATAACGGCCGTGGGCGCGGGACTCGCGGGCGTGGTCCTGGCGGCCGTGCTGCCGGACGTCATCACCGCGCTGACCATCTTCTACAGCATACTGTCCGTGGCGCTCTTCGTACCTCTTATCGCGGGACTGTACTCCACCCGGCCGAACGCGAACGGCGCCCTGGCGACCATCGCCGGTTCCGTGCTGGTGATGATCCTCGTGCATCTGGGGTCGAACGGCGGCGGATTGGCCGGCATATCCCCGGCGACCTGGGGCATCGGAACGGCCGTTGTCATCATGGCGCTGCACATGCTGTATCGGCGCGGGACGCGACCTGCGGGATGACATTGGAACCTGCCGGATGACGTCAGTATCGACCAGGCAACGTGCAATGAAGCGACATAAGCACGACAGTACATCGACTAACCCAACGAAGGAGGAAAACATGCTCAACGACCTGAGGGGCGTAATCCCCCCGGCGACCACCCCATTCTCCCGGGACGGTGCCGTGGATCTCGGGGCCATGAAAGAACAGGTCAACTGGTTGATCGACCAGGGGGCGCACGGCATCGCGGTGGGCGGAAGCACCGGGGAGGGCCATACGATAGACGTCGATGAGTTCCGCGGTCTTGTCGACACGACCCTGGATGCGGCGGCCGGACGCGTACCGATCGTCGCCGGCATCATCGTCGACAGCACACGCGATGCGGTCCGGCGGGGGCAGGCCATCGCCGACCTCGACGTGGCGGCGCTCCAGGTGACCCCGGTCCACTACCTTTTCCGCCCGGACGACGATGCCATGCAGGAGCATTTCAGGGTGATGGGCGAGGAGGTGGATCAGCCCATCATCATCTACAACGTGGTGCCCTGGAGCTACCTGTCGCCGGAACTGCTCTGCCGGATCATGGACGAAGTGCCCGGTGTGGTCGGCGTCAAGCAGAGCGCCGGCGATTTGAAGCTGTTCGCCGACCTGATGATCATGGCCGACCCGGAACACCTGCTCTTCTGCGCCGTCGACGCCCTGATGTACTCGGCTTACACCCTGGGCGCACGCGGATCGATCGCGGCCATCCTGACGGCGGCGCCCCGGGCCTCGGTGGATGTATGGGACGCGGTACAGGCGGGCGATCACGCGCGGGCCCTTGATCTGCACCGAAAACTCCTGCGTCTCTGGAACGCCATGGCAGGGACGAACCTGCCGGCCTGTACCAAGCATGCCCAGACGTTGCAGGGCTGTCCCGGCAGGTTTCCCCGCGCCCCCATGCAGGAAGCGACCGACGAGCAGAAGAGGGGCATCGAGGAAGGCCTTGCGCTCCTGGGCGCGCTGGACGGTTAGACTGGACGGTTAGATCTGGCTGGCGCGAGTCGTATCGACTATGAGATCGGGCCGCCGCGCTAGAATACCTCGACAAGGATCGCCCTGGATGGAGGACACTTCAAGCATGTCCGCTTCGGATAGCATGCCTGCATCGGATAACACGTCCGCTTCGGACCCGACTCCCGTCCGCATTGAACCGGACCGGCTTGCCCGGATCATGGACCGTATCTTCGAACGCCTGGGCCTTGAAGGCGACGAAAGACGGGTGGTCGTCGAGCGGCTCATGGAGGCCTCGCTCTCCGGCTACCATTCCCACGGCGTCATGCGGATCACCATGTACACGGAGGGCATCCGCGCGGGCAACATGATCCCGGGCGCGTCGCTGGACGTCCTGGGTGAGACCGTCTCCACCGTGCACCTGGACGCCAACATGGGGATGGGCCCGTGGACGGCCACCGAGGCCATGAAGTTCGCCGTCGGCAAGGCCGAGGCGACGGGCGTCGGCTGCGCGAGCGTCGTGAACGCCAACGACATCGCCCGGCTTGGGGGATACGTGGAACAGCCGGCGAAAGACGGTTACATCGCGCTGCTAATGACCAACGACGCCGGGGGCAATCCCTGCGTGGCGCCGTGGGGCGCGACCTCGCCCCTGATGAGCACCAATCCCATGGCCGTCGGGATCCCCCGGGAAAGCGGCGACCCGGTCCTCATCGACATCTCCACGGGCGTTACGTCCGAGGGCGGGTTGAAGATGTTGCGCAACAAGGGCCAAGCGGTGCCCGACGGCTGGCTCATCGACGGCGAAGGGCGGACTACGACGGATGCTGAGGCCTATTTCGCAACGCCCAGACGGGCGGCGATCCTGCCGTTGGGCAGTCTCCTCGCGGGACACAAGGGCTTTGCGCTGAGCATACTGGTCGACGTGTTGACCGGCAGCCTGAGCGGCGCGGGCTGCAGCGGCCGGTCCCCGGAGGACCTCGACCAGAACGCCCTGTTCATCCTCGCCATCGACCCGGAGAAATTCGCTTCAAGGACCGCCTTCTCCACCGAAGTCGACCGGCTCGTGGAAAGTATCAAGGGCGCACGCAAGGCGCCGGGCGTAGACGAAATCCGGGTGCCCGGCGACGGCGCGCGCCGAGAGCGGGAGCGGCAACTGAAGCAGGGCATCGAAATCGATCCGCCCGTCTGGTCCGCCATCCAGGTCATCATGGACGAACTGGGCATCGGGCGAAACAGTGTGTAGCTCGGCTACTGTGTCGCGCCGCGGTCTTTATTTGCCGTGCAGCGGTCTCAGTTTCCGCGCCGTGACCTCTATGACCGCGGTCCCAGCTACTGCAAGCTCAATTACCGGTGTTCGCCACCCGGATCCCCAGGTAGCCCGTAATGCCCACGGTCCCGTAGCCCAGGATCTCCTCGTATTCCGCGTCCAATAGATTGTCGATCCGGCCGAACAGCTGAATGTTCGGCGTAATCTTCCAGTTGGCGGCGACATTCACGATCCCGTAACCGAACAGCGTAACCGGCGTCGCCGGCCAGGTGGAAAAGTCGTTGTCCCGCCGTTCCCCCGCGAACCGGTAACTCAGGTTCAGGTCGAACCCCGGCCGTACCCGCTGATCCAGCACGATCCCGCCGCTGTGCCGCGGACGCCGCAACAACTGCTCATCCGATTCGTGGTCCTTCGAATCGGTAAAGGTGTAGTAGGCCCGCAGGGATGTTCCCGCGCCCCCCGAATACCGGCCGGTCAACTCCACTCCCTTGCTCGTCGCCTTGAAGACGTTCTTGTAACTGGAGGTCGCGCTATCCCATCCGACCATGTTATCGTAGGTATTGTCGAAGTACGTCGCGCCGGCCGTAAGACGCTGGTCGGTCGTGTACTGTTCGATCCCCGCTTCCCAGCTCTTGCTCGTACCCGCCTGAAGCGTGGAATCACCGAAGGATGAATACAGCTGGAACAGTGAAGGCGCCTTGTAACCCGTACCGTAAGCGCCCTTAATCCTGGTCCCCGTCTCTTCGAAGAATACGTTTGGTGCGAGGTTGTAGGTGACTTCGGATCCGAACCGGTCGTGGTGATCGACCCGGATGCCCGCGGCAGCGAACAATGCGTCGCCATACTGCAGCATCTCCTGCAGGTATACGCCTGTCGTCCTCGCCGTCTGACGGTCGAACTTGCTCGAAAACGGCCCTTTTGATTGCGATTCTCCCTGTTCCGACTCGGTTTCGGCCCCGAACACGACGGTATTCCCCTCGGCGAGTAACAGCGTGTGCTGCCAGTCCACTTTGTGCAACCGTGCGTCGAACGTGGAATTCGCGGCCGTCTCCTGGTTGGCGTCCACCGGATTGTCGTCTTCTCTGCTGTGGTCGACCAGGCTGTAACCGAGGGTCTGCTTCCAACGCTGCGACCAATGCTCGAGGGTCGCGGAGGGCCGGACAAATAGTTGCCTGGATCTGTTTATCCGATTTGGATCGTCTCCATTGGGTCCGGTCCCGTTGTCGATATCAGCGCGACCGTCCGTGTACCGGACGTTGAGATCGACCGAAACGCCGGCGGAAGGCGTCGCCCCGAAACGGCCACCCAGCGTGGTATTCCGGTATCCGTCTTCTTCCATGTTCCCCTGGGCGTTCGACGAAATTCCCTTCGTGTTGAGGAACGAGCCATCCATTGCATACCGGTAGTCTGTTGTGCCCCCGCTCAATCCTGCCCGGCTTCGAATGGTACCCAGCGCGCCGCCCTCGATGGAGGCATCGATCTTCGGCGGACCGTCCCCCTGCTTCGTAATGATGTTCACTACGCCCGCGATGGCATCCGATCCGTAAAGCGTGCTCTGGGACCCGTAAAGCACCTCGATCCGCTCAACCTGGTCGACGGTCATATGCGCCGGACTGTAGCTGCGTCCCGGAGACATGGGGTCGTTCACTTCGACGCCGTCGATCAGAAACAGGGTGTAGGCCGATTCGGCGCCGCGAAGGAAAACTGACGCGTTCCTGCCCGGCCCGCCGTTCTGTGCCACGCTCAGCCCGCCCACATCGCGTAACAGGTCGGCGACCGTGTTCCGGCTGCTGCGTTCGATGTCTGCGGCGGTGATAACGGCGATCGAACTCGAGACCTGCCGCAAGGGGGTTTCGATCTTGTTGCCCGTTACGACTATGGTGTCCAGGATGTATCTGGGCGTCTGGTCCGCCGCATCCTGCGTATCCTGCGCATCCTGGGCGTAGCCTGGCATGGCGGAAAGCAGGATAAGACAGATCACGGATTTAAGTGTGCTTCGTAGGTATTTCATTTTGGCTCCTTACTTGGTGAATGGTTCGGCTTCGAGATCGACGACACAAATCGGGCTTTCCGGATACTGAATCAGGCTATCGTTACAAGGTGACCTCCTGTTAAACAAAAATCCCCGCACCTGAACGATGTCAGATACGGGGATGCCGTTTATCATCCTCGGAGCATGGCCCGCGCTATACCACGCCCCAGGATACTTAGCCGGAGCGACTACGCCGGATGGCCACGCTTTCCATTATCCATGTACACCGGACGACTTCAGTCCACGGAAGTGCCGATGAAAACTATGGCGCAGGTCGGTCTTCTGGCTTCCGGATCGTTCTACTCGCCGCGCCTTCCCATTCCTTTCGGAACAGTGGCTCAAGCCCATAAGGCTCATGATGCGGCTTTCGTCCCCGGTCACAGCGACGGGTCCGCGACGGATTCGCACCGTCTTCCCAACTTCTCACCTGCTACGGTCAATGTAGTGCCACCGTGACGGGAGATCAATCGAAAAGCGTGAATTGTCTTGAGGTATCCACCGCTCCGTGACTAATATCCCATGTACTGCAATACTGGAACTCAACCAGGTATATAGTTCGAACGGGACAAACACCATGACGGATAGCTTGAAAGTAGGCCTGCTGGGGGTCGGTTTCGATGCGAACTCGACCTTTCGACGCGGCCCGGCCGAGGCGCCGTCCGCGATAAGGGCTGCCCTTGGTTCGGCGTCCGGAAATCCCTACGCCGAGACCGGCGTGCGCGTGTGGCCAAGCGACAGCGTGCTCGACCACGGTGATCTCGAAGTGCCAAATGAGAAGGGCACGCGCGGACCCATCGATGCCATCGAGCGCGGGGTAAGCCGGGCACTGGGTGAAACACCGCGGCTCGTCGTCCTGGGCGGCGATCATACGGTTACCTATCCCGTGGTTCGCGCTTTCGCCGCACAGCACGGCCGGATCAGCCTGCTGCACTTCGACGCGCACCCGGACCTGTATCCCGACTTCGAAGGCAACCGCTATTCTCACGCCTGTCCCATGGCGCGCATCATGGAAGACGGACTCGTCGAACGGCTGATCCAGGTCGGTATACGCAGCTTCACCCCCGCGCAGCACGACGCGGCGAAGCGACACAACGTCGAGGTGATCCCGGCCTACTCGTCGGGACCGGTTCCGGCGCTGGCGTTCGATACGCCGGTCTACATCTCGATGGACGTCGATGCGCTCGACCCCGGTTTCGCGCCGGGCGTCTCCCATCCCGAGCCGGGCGGACTGAGCGTACGGCAGGTGCTCGAGGTCGTTGCGGCGATGCGTGCGCCCTACGTGGTCGGCGGCGATGTGGTCGAGCTCAATCCCAAGCTGGACCGAGACGGCGGGACGGCGATCGTCGCCGCTAAACTGGCCTGTGAACTACTGGGGCGCGTCATCCTCGATGGGCGGGCGGGTTGATCCTGCCGCGAGATAGAGCATGCTTGCGAGATTCAGGACGTCATGACACTTCGATTAATATCCTGCAGTGATCGCTGGGACCCCATTCTTCCGGATCGTTCAACGCTTTCGTCCTGATGTGATCTTTCATGCTATGTGAAGCAAAAACGTAGTCCAACTGCCTGGTGGCCGTCGCGGGCGTCTGACCGGGATAGTAGTAGGTGGAACCTTGGTGGCCGATCATGGGCAGTCCGATTGATGACATCCGGTCAAAAACTGCTTGGTTTCGGCCCTTCCAGTAAGCGTTTCTACCCCTTCCATACATTACCGTCGTATCTCCAGCCGCGATCATCCGGAAACTGTCCTTCCTGCCTATAAGGAGCGAGATGTCGGATATTATGCGATGTATCGATGTATCTACCAGATCACGGCTTTTGACTCCAGATTTTGGATGGTGTGCTTCATACTTTGGGCAGAATGACACCACATGAATCGGCCAGCCCTGGTACTTGCCTTCTAGAGGCGTTACGACGGCCGCGGACAAGCAACCCGGATGACTGGAATGTATATCATCCAGGTATTCCACCTTGACCTTGTCGGATACTCTAGCTATTGCGCATCTGGATCGTGCTGTACCCCGGCTATCCGGACGCTGAGAGTCCTTTTTGAAATATGGCGCAGGATCCACTTCTATCCTGTCAGCCACCTCCTTGGGCGGTGCATAGCCTTCCTGGAGCAGTACAACGTCTACACCCGTATCAGGCGACAATTTCCATGCTTCCTCAACTTCATCAATGATATCCTGCCGTTCAGATGAATCTACACCCAGATCCGGCAATGACCTCCACGCCGCCTTTCGATGGCCGATATTCCAGCTGATCAGTTTCATCTGGATTCCTGCGGGATTAGTCTGTAGATGGCATCTTATGGCCTGTCATCAAAGTACGGTGAGCAGTTCTGTTTCCAAACCAGCCAGGACCGGTTACCGTCCGATGCCACTACTATGTGATCTTTGAACTTGTCCGGGAAATTGGTGATTCTGCCGTGCGGGCCTTCGCCCATCACGAAAAGTTCGTCAAGCGTGGTCCTTTCATGAAACAACCTGGTCTTTCCTTCATGCACGGCGTCCTTGATATCCGATATCACCTGTCTGAATTCTTCTTCTAAATCATCGCCCAGGGCATGTTTTTCTGACATTTTACTTGCCTCCTGATTGGGTTCCCACAACCACTTGAGATTTTAATCTACAATATCACCATCGGGCGTTCAACTGCAATGTCCACCGTGTTTCAACAAGCGGAATCTTGAGCTGATCGTAACGGGTCTGGCGGGTCCGCGTGTAACGAACCAGGGTCGAAACGCCCGGACCGATCGGTCCGTACAGCAGGACAACCCATCGCTCCCGATGATTGGACCTGAATAGAGAGGTTGTGTCCTCCGGATCGGTAAATCCGGCCAGCGCGTCCTCCGGCGCGGGAAACCTGGACAGTTTGTATTCCCACTGCGCGGACAGGCTGACTCGGTCCCTGGACCGGTAACGCATGTACAGACGCATATCGTGTTCGGGCTTCAATCCGTACCGGCCGCGCCGCTCGTAGCGGGCGCGCCACTGAACCCGGGCCGGTATCCGCCAGGCCACCTGTCCCTGCCAGGTATCCAGCAGGGCCGATCCGGTGACCTGCCGCTCATTTTTTTCACGGCGCCACACCCCCGAGAGAATGAGTCCGCCGTTCATTCTGCGGCGAAAACGAATGGTGCTGCGCCGGTACAGTTCCAGGTAGGTCAACCGGGGTTCGACGCTCAGTTGAATCGTGGTCCGGCGATCAGGCCGCCAGCGCAGAAGCAGGCTCTGCCACGTCCTTTCGGTTTTCTCGATCAATCTTGCATCCGGCTGGCGGTGGAAGGTCAACCCGCCTTCCACCCCCTCCAAGCTCCAGACCATGCCTCCCTGAACGGTCTGGTGACCCTCGCCGTCGATGGCCATTTCACCGAACAGGTTCGTGCCGCCGTAAAGGAAGTCGAGGTCCGTACCAACGCGCAGGCTACCGTCCGACTGCAGGACAGAGATGCCGACCAACCCCCTGTTCCGGCTCCAACCCAGGCGGCCGCCAGGTTCCCATTTGCCCGAATCGGCCCGCGAGAGGATCCCCGTCAGGCTGAAGCCGCGTCGATCGATCCGCATGGCCATGCCGCGCCGGGCGCCCGATGCATAGGTCGTCCGCACGGGCCTCAGGCCACGGATGCGGCGTTTCACCGACGCGCTGAGACTGGCCGTGGAGGGCCGGATCGAATGGCTGCGCCATATCAGTCCCTGGCCGAAATCCATTTCAAAGTATCCGAGGATCAGCCTGCGGGAAGTAGCCGAACCGCCGAATTCCACATATCCGGACCGCCACCTGGTTTCCCCGCCCCGGTCCCGGCGTTCGCCCCGGCCTCCCAGCTTGAACCTGTTTCCCAGCCCTATATCCGCCTGCACGCCCAGGATGCCGTTTCCCGCCGCGTCGGGTCGGTCGGTGCGGTTTCGCGCCAGGCGCAGGCGCCCGGTGGTATCGAAACTGCGATCTTCCGCCGCGCGGACGAAGGGACTGATCCGGGACACAAGGACAGGCGTGAATCCAGGAACTTGCGCAAGCTCCCCGACATTGCCGAAGGGGCCGTGTCTTTCCCGCCAGGCCACGATCGCGCCGGCGAGGGCGGGCGTGATCCATGGAAGCTGCTCCAACTCGGTACGGCCCGCCCGGTTGATATCGAGCGGGTCGCGCCGCAGCGATACCAGCAGCGCGATGTCCTCCGGATCGATGTCGGCGGCTTCCCGGTCGATCAGCGTATCGATCGAGTAGTCGAGGTCCTGGGCCGCCCGTTCTTCAGGCGGGCACATCATCGCCGCAAGGGATGCGGAGGCCAGCAGCCTCGCTAGTAGTTTCATGAACAAACGCATTTCAACCAAACTCCATGGTAAGGGAAAACCGGTGCGTGATACCCAACAGGGCGTGGGATGAGAGGGCGTAGTCCGTTTTAACCCGTCCCTTCGCCAGGCCCAGGCCGACGTAGAACAGGGAAGGATCGGTGGTCAGACCGGCCCGGATCGTAACGGACTCGGCCAGGCGAAACTCCTGGCCCGCTCTCGTGGTGTAGCCATGACGCGGGTGGCGGTCGAGCTGGAAGGAAACCGTCAGCCGGTCTCCCGTTCGGCTCAAACCCACCTGGATGATGCGGGGACTTTCCGCAGCTGGGCCGGATTCCGAGAAGCGGCCTACGGCATGGGCCATCGCGCCGAGACGAAGTTCGTAGGGGAGATCCAGGAGGATACCCGCGTCCATCGCAACGGCGGAAGCGCCATCGTAGTTTTTAATGGAAAGGCTCAATCGGCGCAGGGCGAGTCCCGCATGGAACCGCCGGCCGATGGAACGTCCGTAGGAGAGACCGAAGACACTCTCCCGGTACAACGAGCTACCCAATCCGTGATAGAACAGGCCGAAATGCCCGAGGCCGGTCGGCGCGACGGCGGAGACGGCCACCTGGGCCAGTTCTTTCATGCCGAAGAGCCGCGTATAGTAGCTCGTAAGGGCAAGCCGGTCTACCCTGGACGTACCGCCCGGGTTGAGGAAAGACGCTTCGGCGTCGTCCGCGACGGCCACGAATGCGCCCGCCATGCCGACGGGTCTGGCACCGGCGAAGACCGGTTCGAATGCGCTCCATGCTGTACCGGGTGTAGCGAGTAACAAAAAAAGCAGTAGAAAACGTTTCATTATGGCTCCCATGTGAAAGTGAACTGTTGAGTGACCGCTTCATTGCGGCATACCTCAACAGTCGGAAGCCGATTCTGAAATCTCGTTTTCTACCGTAAAAAGTCGACCCGGTGCCGCCCCACTCTCGTGTTGACAGCAACCCCCGATCCCGTATATTGAAGGTGGTGCGCCCCAGTAGCTCAGTTGGACAGAGCATCGGACTTCTAATCCGAGGGTCGCAGGTTCGAATCCTGCCTGGGGTATACCGACCTCGCATCAAACCGTCGTATGCCATCCCCGGATCATGTCGATTAAACTACGAACCTATGGCGCATTGCGACTAGGTTGAGGCAAGTTATACCACGGTAACCGAAATCAGGAGCAGCCTACCCGGCACTCTAACGCAGGAGACCTGCTGATGTTCAAGGTAGACCTTACAGCCAATCACCTCGTCCAGCTTGAAGAACGACGTTTCAGCGATCTGAAACTGAATGAGCGCGATCACCTCCAGGAATGGTTGGTGCATACGCCGGAGGCGTTAGGCGAGGATCTCCTTGTCATCCAAAAGGAATTCGACGGCTTCGAAGACACCAGGGAACGTCTTGATCTCCTTGCCCTCGACAAGGAAGGCCGAGTGGTGGTCATCGAGAATAAACTCGATGATTCGGGCCGAGATGTCGTATGGCAGGCGCTCAAGTACGTCGCCTATTGTTCCAGTTTGAAGAAGGCAGAGATCGTCGACATCTATCAGAAGTATCTCAACCGGTGGGTCGACGGCGAGAGTGCGATACCAAACCTTTGCGAATTCCTCGGTGTTGAGGATCTCGACGACACCGTGCTTAATGCGGGTAACGAGCAGCGGCTGATACTGGTCGCCGCGAATTTCCGCAAGGAGGTGACGGCGACCGTACTCTGGCTGATCGGGCACGGGGTCGAGGCGCAGTGTTTCCGGGTAGTGCCTTACAGCTTCGGCGAGGAGCTTCTGATCGACCTGCAACAGATTATCCCCACTCCGGAGGCCGCGGACTACATGATTGGAATGGCCAACAAGGAATCGGAGGAGAAAGCCAGTCAGCGCACTTTAACGCAAACACAACAGTTGAGGCACGCGTTTTGGGAAAAGACCTTGGAGGCACTCCGCGCTCGTGGCGTATCACGGTATGAGAATATCAGTCCGTCCAGGGATCACTGGCTAGCGAGTTCTACAGGTGTAGCGGGCTGCGGGTACAACATGATCTTTGGTAAAAACCTCGCGCGCGTGGATCTTTATATGACGCGCTCGCAAGCGGACGAGAATAAACGAATTTTCGATCAGCTCATTCAGGAAAAGCAGGATATCGAAAGCCGGTTCGGGAAAGAACTAAATTGGCAGCGATTAAATGACAAAAAAGCATGTCGTATCAGTTTTCCGCACTCATTCGATGGATTCGACGAAGAAAACTGGCCAGAAATGATTGAATGGCTCTGCGAGCACATTGTCAAGCTGGAGGAGGCGTTCTCTGATCCGCTGGACCGCGTGAACCGAGATATGAAATCTTGGAGCGACATAACGACTGCCGAAGAAACCGTCCCCTCCTGAGTACCCCAGGCGTCACGATTCCAGCGATTCGCTGGCAGAATACTCTCGAACCTTGCGTTTTCTGGTATCCAGGAGAGAAACGACCTGGGTTCCGTGGATCGATTCATTGTCCGGCAGCGCCGTTTCGCCTTTCTCCTTGCCGGTCTGTGCCACACTCTTCACCGACTTCAGGATATCGCTGCCCGAAACGGCCTCGTGATCGGCGTCGTAATAATCGTACCAGGGCAGGCCGGTTTCGGTGTAGTGTTGAGCCGTAAGCGGTTCTATGGGCGGACGCTCACCGGTTATCGCCATCCACTGGGCCGAATTGGCGATGGTAATGAAACACCGGGCGGGATGCCGCTGGTCCCAGGCATCCAGGCCATAGTCGTCCTCGTAGATCTCCTGCCGCATCCGGCCGCCGGGCGCCAGTCCCATGCCCTCTTCCTGGGGACTTTGCATCGCCATCGGCGCCATGTCCATCTCACTGTATCGTCCGGTGCGCATCGCTTCATAGCGTTCCGCCTTCATGGGATAGGCCGTAATCTGAAGGCCGCCGTGTTGAGCCGAGTCGCGGACCTGCTCCTCGACCGTGTATCCCTTGCCCAGCGGCATGGCCACGAACTGGCGGATCACGCCCTTATCGACGCAGTACCCATCGAGCCACGGTTGTTCGGGCAAAACCAGGTAGTCCTGCGGATCGGTATTCAGGTGGTTTATCCAGTGCTCGCCAGTGATCGCACAGATCTTTCCGGTCGCGATCTTCAATGCGAACGGATAAGCACTGAAGCCGCCGAAGTTCAGCCACATCGCCTTGGCCTGGAACATCGGCATGATCACGCCACCCCTGCGGACCCACTCGTCCGGCAGGCGATCCGCGTAGTCGTCCAGGTGGCGCAAGGGGAAACAACCCAGGCCCGGGGACAAGGGGTAATCCCGCCCATCGTCCGGGATGCGCAGCGTACGCTGAAACGAAATCGAACACCGGGCCTGATCATGTACTTCCGGGCATCCTATTTCCAGTTGGTCGTGCTCAAGGTAAATCATCATGGGTCTCCTTATTGTTACCATTCACCGTCCCGCACTTCGCGAACGATCCTGAGAATGGCGTGATCGGGCGCCTCCTTCATCTTCCGGATCAGGTCCGCGAACAACCTCGGCCGCTTGCGGATGATCTCCTGCAGATCACTCGACACCTTGCCCGCCAGGGCCAGCAGCACGTCCGGGTCCTCACCCAGGTCCCGTGCCAGCTTGAGCGTCGTGGCCTCGGAGGGCGGTGCCACATCGCCACGCTCGATCTTGCTCAGGTAGGCCGGCTCGACCTCGATGCGCTGCGCCACCTGGCGCAGGGAGTATCGCTTGTCTTTCTTCCGCAGGGCTTCGCGGCGGGAACGGATGAGTTTTCCAAAATGTGTCATGTGTTATATATAATACACATCTAGATGATTGTCAAGACCGTTTGTTAAAAAAAAAGCGTATGGATTCGGGCGTTCTGTCGAAGCGCAATAGTGCCTTGGATTCGTACTAATGGCGACCTATCTTCTGGTTCGGAAGCGAAACATACCGGCGAGTGCAACTGTACGTTGCGTGACAAACTGCTCAGCTTGGTAGAACACTAAATTCCCTTGAAGATACTCGGTCTGTGGATGAGGACGCACTCCTTGCCGGTTTTATATCCCTGAAGTAACCTACAAAAGCCATGTGAGTAGCGGCCAGCGAAGCTGGATTGTGGCACTACAAGGGCGAAACATACGAACCGGTCAATTACTCACTGTTCAAGAGATCGTTGAATAGAAGCGCTATTCCGCACGCCCGCACGTGTCCAGCATCGGGATGACCACCTGCAACTGTCGTTTAAGTTGTAAACATGGAGTGATTGAATATGGCCCGTTCGACCATCTTTGGGATTGTGCTTCTCGTAGCAGTAGGCGGTTGTTGGCCATTGATTCCACCGTTACCAGACAGTCCATCTGGACGTGGTACGGAGACCCAGAATCATCCATCTAATCGCGACACAAATACCGAACGGTGGGAATGCTTCGACTACTTAGGCCGGAGTAAGTTGGGAACACTGACCGTCGATCAGTATGGCACAAGCGGCACGGTGGATTTCAACGGAATCAACGCAAGTACGCAGTTTACAATCCAAGGCATTGAACGCCGATGGGATTGGGGGTGGGGAAACGGCGGTTATGATTACGCCATTGTGATCAATGCCGAAGGAACAGGCAGATTTTATAACTTTCGAGGTTCGAACGGCGGAACGGTAAAACCGAGCCACGTTTTCAAATGCACAAGGCGTTGACAATCTCTCAAGTCCTAAAGCGTATAATTCCAATTCCCTTTGAATTATCCACTCAAGTCATCCTATTCAATCCAGATCATTTCATGGCAGATCCTAATCCAAATCCTGAAGGCCCTCCACAGGGTAAAACAGTTTCCATTGGCACCTGGAACATGGACCATTGGAAGCGGACTGTGCAGCAACGTAGAGACGCCTGGGTATACCTTGATTCGAAGGCCGGTGCGGATATCATGCTGCTCCAGGAAAGCGGAGTTCCGACAGGGCTGCCGCGTACGCGTTATGTGCACAGGGAACTCGCCGGAAGCCGACCGTGGGGTTCTGCAGTCGTGGCGTTCTCCGATGCCGAGGACCTCGAATTGGAGGAAATCGATGCCGTACGTTCAAGGTATAGTTCTAGAAGATTTAGCATGTTGGGTTCCAACCCGGGGACCGTGATCGTTGCCCGGGTGGACTTTCCGGGCATAGGACCTATCACATGTATTAGCGTGTACGGCGCCATTAACGTCTATGCGCAAACGACGATGTTCCGTATCGTGGCCGATCTGATTCCCCTTTTCGACTCGAGCGATGGCAAGCGCGTCGTCCTCGGGGGAGACTTCAATGTTACGGATGCAATTCGCGGTGACGCAACCGTACTTCCCAGGTGGCGGGCCATACTGAATGCAGTCGAATCCCTCGGCCTGGTGAATCTCGCCAAAGTTGCTTCTAACCGTCCTCCATCCATCCCAGGATGTCTTTGTGCCGAAGAGGAATGTTTCCATCTTCATACCTATACATGGGGAGGCAACCAGGGGACGCAGCTCGACTGGTTATACGCAACCCCGGATCTGGCAAATCACTGCACGCGAATCCGGCTCGACCACGAGGTATTCGGCAAGTTGAGCGACCATGCCCCGATCGTCGCGGATTTCAACGTCGTTCCCGATGAGCGTCCCCGAATCGTCGATCCCGATTCCTTCGTCGAAGTATTGGCGGCTCGTTCCGGTCCGGAATGTGCCCGCATCGCAGAAGAATTGATCAACTGGGCACTTCGAAAACACGAGACATTGAGACGAGGTGAACGCAGGTTTGCAACCTACGACCGATTCGATATCTCGTCCCGCGTGAGAAACCCGCAGATGTGGTTCCAGCTTGACCTGGATTATCCGGACGACGTGCAATGGACATTCAGCCTTACAACCGACGGCAACGTATGCGTACAGTTTCAATTCATGAAGTCGCCCTTCGATCGATTTGAGGCACGTAAGCGAATCTGGAACGAGATCAACCAGATCCCGGGCGTAGATCTAGACCAGCGACTCAGGGGTCGACCTACGATCCCGATACGTTGCCTGGCGTCCACGGAAACCTGTAAACGGTTCGAACGCGTGTTTTCCGACATGATTGACGAAACGCTTCGTGAGAGGTTGAACTTAACATAGCATCGGGTTTGAGGACGCCTGATTTCGTTGACATCAATCCGTTCAATGCGTATATCGGATGCTGGCCTCAATGGGTTCCCCGTGCGTCCGTAGCTCAGCTGGATAGAGCAACTGACTTCGGATCAGTAGGTCGGGGGTTCGAATCCCTCCGGGCGTATTCTCTTCTTCGACTTCCCCATCTGTAGTTTCGAACCCAGGGCAACGAACCCAGGGCATCGATTGCCGGAAAGGCCTATTCATGGACCGCATCAGGATCGGCGTGGTCGGCTGCGGCGCGATCGCCCAGATTCAGCATCTGCCCCATATCGCGGAACTCCGTGACCGCTACGAACTGGCCGGGCTCTGTGACGCGTCCGCGAAACTCGTCGACTTCATCGGCGAACTCTACCACGTGCCCGAGCGCAGCCGCGTCATCCGGTACGAGGACCTCCTGGTGCTGGACCTGGACGCCGTGCTGCTCTGCTTCGCCGACCCCAAGACCGAAGCGGCCGTCGCCGCGCTGGAAGCGGGCAGGCACGTATTCATTGAGAAACCCATGTGCTATTCGGTGCGGGAAGCGGACCGGATCATCGGGGCCGCCGAAGCTTCGGGCAGGACGCTGATGGTGGGGTACATGAAGCAGCACGATCCGGGGTACCGATTCGCCCGGGACGAGGTGCTTGCCATGCCCGATGTCCGCTTCATTCAGGCCAACCACCTCCACTGCGGCAACGACCGCCACCTGAGTGAGTATACGCTGTACGCCTTCGACGACATACCGGGCGAGGTGATGGAGCGCACGGCCGCCCTCCGGGAGCGCGCCGTCCGGGACGCCATCGGCGACGTGCCGGAGGCCGCGCGAAGGATCTTTTTCTCCCTTTCCGGCAGCATGATCCACGACATCAGCAGCCTGCGGGGCCTCTTCGGTCCGCCGGACCGGGTGGTCAGCGCCGAAGTCTGGCGCGGCGGATCGAGCGTGACGACCGTGCTGGCCTACGAGAACGACGCGCGGTGCGTGGCGACCTGGACCAGCCTGCCCGAACTCCACGATTTCCGGGAGACCCTGGAAGTCTTCGGCGCGGGACGGCGCGTGGGTATCCGTTTTCCCACGGGGTTCGACCGGGGACTGCCGTCGCCGGTCACGGTGATGGGCATGGACGGCGAACAGCCCTGGAAAAAGGAACTCGTGGTCAACAAGCAGAACGCCTTCAAGCTGGAGCTGATCCACTTCCACGATTGCGTCGTGAACGGTAAACCACCCATCACCGACGGATACGGCGCGCGGCAGGACCACGCCCTTTGCCGCGACATCGTACACGCCTACCTGCGGGCCAACCCATCATGAAGATTGTATTCTGTACCCTCACGCTGAGTGGCTATCGTTCACCCGAAGCCGCGGAACGGGGTTATCCTCTGGCCGAAGAGCGAAAGCCGGTGTGGGACTGGCTCGTCCGCCACGGATTCGACGGGATCGACCTGGGCGAGACCTGGTTCAATTTCTACGACGCACCGGACGAAGCGCTCGTCGAGCTGGGTGAGGAGGCGCGGGGGCACGGACTCGAAATCGGCGGGCTGACCGTGCTGCGGAAAATCATCACCTGGCCGGCGCCCGAGGAGGTCAGGGCGACGAACCGGGGATTGCTGTCCCGTGCGGTGAAAGCGGCCCAGCTCGCGGGGGCACCGCTGGTCAACATGTCCATCTCTCCGCAGCCCTGGGAAGTGGGCGTGCGCGAGCAGGATCTCAGGGGGCAGTCCGACCCGGTGGGCAGCAGCATGCGGGCGCGGGACGAGGACTACGAAGAGGCTGCCGGCGTGCTGCGGTCACTGGCGCGGGAGGCCGATCCGGAGGGCACCGAACTGACCCTGGAACTCCACCAGAACAGCATTGTGGACACCCCGGAGGGCATGCTGCGGCTGATCGACCTGGTCGGCCATCCCCTGATCAAGGCGAACCCGGATCTCGGCAATTTCTACTTCGCCTACGCGACGCCCGAAGGCGGCTGGGACGACGTGTGCCGCATGCTCGCGCCCCACACCAACTTCTGGCACGTCAAGAATATCCAGCGGATCTACTTCCAGGAAGAAGACCGCGCCCAGCACATCAACGCGCCCCTGGGCGAGGGCATGATCGACTATCGGCGGGCGCTTCGGATCATGCGGGACGGCGGCTTCGACGGGTACATCAGCATCGAACTGGCCACGGGCGCCGATCCCTTCAACGCGATCCTGTCCGGCAAGCGATACCTCGACGAAATGATGCGGGACGAAATCTGATACCGGAAACGACTTGAAACTGAACTTCTTCCAGATGATCGCCCTGATGGGACCGGGGATCGCCGTTGCGGCCACGGGCGTCGGCGCCGGGGACATGATTTCGGCCACCAATGCCGGCGCGAATTTCGGTACGGTGCTGCTGTGGGCCCTCGTCTGGGGCGCTGTGCTCAAGTTCGCCCTGAACGAAGGGGTCGGACGCTGGCAGCTAGCGACGGGCACCACGCTCCTGGAAGGCTGGGTGGAGCGCCTCGGCAGACCCGTTCAGTATTTCTTCCTGCTCTATCTCCTCATCTGGTCCTTCCTGGTCGGCGGCGGGTTGCTTTCGGCCTCCGGCATCGCCGGCCACACGGTTTTCCCAGGCCTCTCGGTCGCGCAGTGGGGAATTATACACGCCCTGGCCGCGTGCGTCATGGTCTGGGCAGGCCGTTTCGGGTTCTTCCTGACCGTCATGAAAGTGCTCGTCGGCCTGATGTTCGTGAGCTTCCTGATCAGCGCCTGGGCCCTTCGCCCCGACATCGGCGACATCCTGCGCGGCATCGCCCTGCCGACTGCGCCGTCGGGTTCGGTGGTCGCCGTGCTGAGCGTCCTGGGAGGCGTGGGCGGCAGCCTGTCGGTCATGTGCTACGGGTACTGGATCCGGGAAGCCGGGCGCGAAGGCGGCGAATGGCTCAGGGGCATTCGGATCGATCTAGGCGGCGCCTATCTCCTGACGGGATTCTTCGGCGTAGCCGTCATGATCCTCGGCGCGCAGATCCGTCCCGAGGCCGTGGGCATCGATATCGTCCTGGGCATGGCGGACCGGCTGGAAACGGCGCTGGGCCCCTTCGGGCGGTGGTCCCTCTACCTGGGTTTCTGGGCCGCGGTCATCACCTCAGTGCTGGGCGTCTGGCAGGGGATACCCTACCTGTTCGCCGACTTCATGGCGCTGTTCAAAAGAGCTTCCAGCGAGGACCGCGCGGCCATGGTCCGGACCGACTCACGGTACTACCGCGGGTTCCTGCTGTTCCTGACCTTTCCGACCATGGCCCTGCTGCTATTCGACCGGCCGGTATCCATCGTCATCATCTACACGGTGGTCGGCGCCTTCTTCATGCCGTTCCTGGCCGGCACCCTGCTGTACATGAACTCGAAACGGGATTGGGTCGGAAACCTGAAGACGGGGTGGTTGTTGAACGTACTTCTGGTCCTCGCGCTGGTCCTCTTCCTGTATCTCGGCGTCATTCAGTTGATCGACGCGCTGGGTTGACCCTGACATTCGGTCGGTCAGGCGACTGTGCAGCTGATCCGACGATTACGCGGCTGGCCCCGGCGATCAATACGATTTGTAAATCGGAGCGACTGAAATGGCCTCGCCGATCGGCATCGGCATTATCGGTATGGGGTGGATGGGCATGGTCCACGGCCGGGCCTACCACCAGGTCCGGCAGCGCTTTCCTGAAAGCGGGCTGGTACCGGATCTGGTCGTCTGCGCGGACGACGTGACTGCGCGGTGCGAGCAAGCCCGGAACATGCTGGGATTTACCAGGACCACGACGGACTGGCGCGAAGTGATGGACGACCCCGAAGTGTCCGTGGTCAACATCACCGTGCCGAATCATCTACACCTGGACATGGTCCGTGCCGCGGCGAAGGCGGGCAAGCATGTATTCTGCGAGAAACCCGTGGGGCGCTCTCCCGCGGAAACGGCCGAAATCGCCCGGGCGGCCACCGAAGCCGGCGTGCTGACCTGGGTGGGTTACAACTACCGGTGGGCGCCGCTGGTGCAGCATACGCGAACGCTTGTCGCCGATGGCACGCTGGGCGACATCACCCACTATCGCGGCCGCTTTTTAGCAGGCTACGCGAGTCACCCCGACGGCGTGCTCTCGTGGCGCTTTCGAAGTGAGGATGCCGGAAGCGGCGCCCTGGGCGACCTCATGTCCCATGTAGTCGACATGGCCCACATGCTCGCGGGACCCATCAGGCGCGTAGTCGGGCAGCAGGCGCTGATCATCGAAGACCGGCCCGTCGCGCCGGCCGGCGACGGCACGCACTTTTCCGTTGGGACCGGCGGGCAACGCGAACCCGTGACGAATGAAGACTACGCCGGGGCGCTGGTGGAGTTCGAGCGCGGCGCCCGGGGTTCCTTCGAAGTCGACCGCGTGATCCAGGGGACGAAATGCCAGATGGCCTTCGAGATTCACGGCACCAAGGGCGCAATCCGGTGGGACTTCGAACGCATGAACGAATTGCAGTTGTACGCGGTCGACGGACCGCACGACGGGTTCGTCACCCTGCAGAGCGGTCCGGCCTATCCGGGGCATGTCCACTTCAACCCCGGGCCGGCCGTGGGACTCGGATACGACGACCTCAAGGCGATCGAGACTTTTCACTTCCTGCAGTCCATCGCGGCGGGCAGACAGGGCGAACCCGGCTTCAATGAAGCGCGGGCCGTGGCCGAGGTGCTGGCCGCGGTGGAGCGCTCCTGGTCGTCCGACCGATGGGAATCGGTGCAGGAAAGCGACTGAACAACTCGGCGACGGCCAATAACCCGGTGACGGCCACGGACTGATCGATCGCGGCCGGCCGGCACCGCCCGAATCGACCGGGATCAGGTATCTAAACGAAGGAGCAGATCATGGCATATCCCCACGATAAGGTCCGCCTGACCACGGCGCAGGCGGTGGTCAAATACCTGTCCGTGCAGTACAGCGAGCGCGACGGTGTGGAGCGTCGCTTCATCCCCGCCATATTCGGCATATTCGGTCATGGGAACGTGGCCGGGCTGGGCCAGGCCCTTTTCGAATACGGACAGGACCTGACCTACCACCAGCCCTGCAACGAGCAGTCCATGGTGCACACCGCCTCGGGTTACGCCAAGGTGAACCACCGCATGGCCACTATCGCGTGCACGGCGTCGATCGGACCGGGTTCGACCAACATGCTGTCCGGCGCGGCCACGGCCACGATCAACCGCCTGCCCGTGCTCCTGCTGCCGTCCGACTACTACGCCACCCGGTACCAGGGCCCGGTGCTGCAGGAACTCGAGCACCCGGTGTCCGCCGAGGTGAGCGTCAACGACTGCTTCCGCCCGGTCAGTCGTTTCTTCGACCGGGTCAACCGGCCCGAACAACTGCTGACCGCCCTGCCGGAAGCCATGCGCGTGCTCACCGATCCGGCGGATACGGGCACGGTGACGATCTCGATGCCCCAGGACGTGCAGGCCCACGCCTACGACTACCCGGCCCACTTCTTCGAGAAACGGGTCTGGCGCGTGGAGCGCAGGCCGCCGACGAGAGCGCGCATCGCGGAGGCGATCGAGATGCTCAAAGGGGCGAAGCAGCCGATGATCATCGCCGGTGGCGGCGTCCACTACTCGGAAGCCTGGGACGCCCTCGCGGCCTTCGCAGAGTCCTGCGGCATCCCCGTGGGAGAGACCTTCGGCGGCAAGGGCGCCATGCGCGAGTCATCGGACTGGGTGATCGGCGGGTTCGGCGTGACCGGCACGCCGGCGGGCGCGAAAATCGCCGCCGAGGCCGACCTGGTCATCGCCGTGGGGACGCGGCTGACCGATTTCTCCACGGGCTCGCAGTCGGCCTTTACGAATCCCGACGTCCGGTTCATCGGCATCAACGTGGCCGGACACGACGCCTACAAGCAGGGCGCCCTGCCGGTCACGGCCGACGCCCGGGAAGCGCTGACCGCCCTGGCCGAAGCCGCACGGGAGGCCGGCATCCGGGCCGACGGGACCTACAAAGCGGAAATTGGCCGCCACATGGACGCCTACCGTAAGTCGCTGAATGAAGAAGTGTACGTCGATCATCCCGGCGAGGCCATGAGTCAGGCCCGACTCATCCAGACCCTGAACGGCGAAGCCCGGGAAGGCGACTGCGTCATTGCCGCCGCCGGCAGCCCACCGGGCGACCTGCACCGGCTGTGGGACGTGACGGGCGGCGCGGCCTGCTACCTGGAATTCGGCTATTCGTGCATGGGGTGGGAACTTCCGGCCGGGCTGGGCACCCGCATGGCCGGGAAGCACGACGAGATCTACGTCTACATTGGCGACGGGACCTACCTGATGAATCCCACCGAACTCATGACCGCCATGCAGGAGGGCCTCAAGGTGACCGTCGTCATCTCGGAGAACCACGGTTACCAGATCATCCGGGCCCTGCAGATGGGCCGGGCGGGCCGGTCGTTCGGCAACGAATTCCGTGGACGGGACGCCGGTTCGAACCGTCTCGAAGGCGAGTACCTGGAGATCGATTTCGCCGCCAACGCCGAGAGTTTCGGCGCGCGGGCGTGGCACGTGAAGTCGCCGGACGAGTTGCGACAGGCGCTCAGGGAAGCCCGTTCGGAGACGCGGGCCTGCGTGATCGTGTGCGAGACCGAGAAACACCGCTACCTGCCGCCATCCGACGTGTGGTGGGACATCGCGTCCGCCGAGGCGACCAACGATCCCATGACGCGGAAGCTGCGCGAGGGATACGAGGCCGAACGGCGCACGAGCCAGCGGTTTCACTACTAGCGGTTTCACAACTAACTGGAGGATTCCGTGCACATCCGTATCGGCAGCGCGCCGGATTCGTGGGGCGTCTGGTTTCCTGACGACCCACGGCAGACCCCGTGGCAGCGGTTCATGGACGAGGTGGCCGAAGCCGGCTACACGTGGATCGAACTGGGGCCCTATGGTTATCTGCCCACGGAGATCGACCGGCTGCAGCGGGAACTGGCGGCGCGGAACCTTAAGGTGACCAGTGCCTTCGCCATGGGGAACCTCGAGGATCCGGACCGCTGGGCCGAACTAGAGCAGCAGGTGGTGGGCGCGGGAGAACTGCTGGCCGCCACCGGAGCCGGCTTTCTCGTCCTGATCGACGGGACCTACTCCGACCTGTTCACCGGCGAATTGATCGAGCCCCGGACCCTGGACGACGAGCACTGGCGGCGGCTGGTCGATACGACCCACCGCGTGGCCGATCTCGCCCGCAACGCATTCGGACTGCATCTCGTGTTCCACCCGCACGCGGAGACCCACGTGGAATACGAGGAACAGATCGAGCGTTTCCTGGAAGATACCGACCCGGGGCGGGTGTCGCTTTGTTTCGACGTGGGCCACCACGCCTACCGCGGCGGAGATCCGGTAGCCTTTCTCGAGGAACACCGCGACCGGATCCCCTATCTCCATCTCAAGAGCGTGGATCCGGAGAAACAACGGAAGGTGGAAGCCGAAAACATCCCCTTCGCCGACGCCGTGGCCATGGACATGTTCTGCGAGCCTTCGGCGGGCCTGGTCGACTTTCCGGCATTGCTTGAGTCGCTGAAGCGTATCGACTACGACGGTTACGCCATCGTGGAACAGGACATGTATCCGGCGCCTTTCGACAGACCTTACCCTATCGCGAAGCGGACGTTGGCGTACCTGCGGGAAATCGGGTTCTAGGGACGCGTCAGGTTCGAGCCTGCCGCCGGCGCATCGCCCCGGGCAGCCAGATGAACAGTGTGCCCAACGAGACGCTCCAGACCGATCCCGCCGCAAAAGTCGCCGCCGAAACGATCCCCGCGTTCAGGATGATCTTGACCGGGGTATCTCGCTCGATCACCGTCTGGTAGGCTTCCGGTGAGAACCGGCCGTGATCCAGTCCGACCAGGGCGGCGGTTGAGTAGGAAATCCAGTTCGGAACGAACCAGACCAGCAGGACCACCACCAGCAACGCACCGGCGGTTCGCTTCCAGGGCAGATGGTCCCACTTGCCCTTCAGGCCATAGTAAAGATACGCGAGCGGCATCAGGAAGTAGACGCCGATGAACATGGACTGTTCCGGCGCGACGAAATCCAGCAGCAGGCGCGTCGCCGCGACGATCCAGCCCAAGATCACGAGTCCGCGGATGTCCGACCATAGCGACGGTTGATCCGATGTCATTTACGTTTCTCCCATTCTATAAAGTGTGAACTACGATGCGGTTTTGCTGCGCGTTCAGTACGTAAAGTTAGAGGACCTTTCATCCGCAAGCCAGCCGCTCATGGAATACGCGTCCCGGTCCTTTTCGGACAGGATGGCATCTCCAGGGATCATCTCGTCGAAGGCGCGCTTCAACGCGCGATCGCAAAGCGACCAGTCCAGATCGTGAGCCATTGGCGAGATGCCGGCCTCGTCGCCGGGGCTGTACTCCCCGCTGCACAGGTACTCCAGAATGCAGTCGGTCGGGCAGAAGAAGCCGTGGGCGAATCCCGGCGGCACCCAGATCCACTCGGCGTGGTCCGCGTCGGGATCCGCCGAGATGTCCCGGGCCACGATCCTGCCCAGCGTGGGCGACCCCAGCCGGATATCCAGCGCCAGATCCACGACACGGCCCCTGACGGCGCGGACCAGCTTTCCCATGTGGGGGTTCCACTGGAAATGGAGGCCTCGGACGACGCCGGCGCGAGAGAAACTCTCGTTGATCTGCAGAAACCGGACATCACGAAGAAACGCGGTCTCCGGGTTGCGCGTAAGGTCCCCCAGCCGGTAGGATTCGGTGAAGTACCCACGGTCATCCCTGAAGCGGCCGAAGCGAATCACTTTCAGCTCGGGGATCGCGAGGGATTCCACGGCTTCGATCTTCATGCGTCTCTCCTTTCACGAGCGGTCGTACGCACGCTGAAGATAGGCCGGTGAGGAAGATCGGGGCAAGCAGGAAATCCCGCGGAGCCCGGCGCCACATTCGGCGCCGTCGAACAGTACCGCTTGACAATGTCGAACCGTCGCGCTTGACAGCGCCGAACCGTTACTGTTGATTCCGGTCTATACCCGCGCCACCATCTGAAACGAGAAGAAAGAAGCCCCGAATGACTATGGAATCCGGCCCCACCCCGGCGGAATGGAAACAGTGGGAGGAAGAGGGTTATCTCGTCTTCGAGGACGCGATCCGGGGAGAGATGCTGGACCGCCTCCAGAACGCCTTCGACCTCTGGGCCGCCGCCTGCAAGGAGGAATGGCTCGACCGGATTGCCCGTGGCGAAGCCGCGGCGACTTTCTACGATATACCGAACACCCTCGAGAAAGACGATGTGTTCATCGACATTCTCGATCAGCCCCGGTACTTCCAGTACGTGAAGGCGTTCGCGGGGGACGACGTAATCGTGATCGGCGAGCAGGTCAGGACCGCCCCGCTCTGGCCCACGAGCTACACGGGTTGGCATCCCGACGTTCCGCACAGCCACCCGCTTCACATCAAGGTACAGGTCTACGTGAACGACGTGGAACCCGGCGGGGGCGAATTCGCCTTCGTGCCCGGCAGCCACCGGCCGGACGCGGGACCCTATCACCGCGTGAAGAACCTGGCGGCCATGCCCGGTCACAAGCGGTTCGCCGGCAAGGCCGGCACGGCGATCATGTTCAATACCTACGGCTGGCATGTCGCCATGGAGAATGACACGCGAACGCCCCGTAAATCGATTATCCTCATCTACGAAAAACGCACGCCGGATCGCATCGCCGAGGACCGGTTCGCATCCATTGCTAACTCGCTGGACACGCCGGACCGACAGCGGCTTTTCGGATTGGCCTAGATCAAGAGATACCATGCCGCGCATCGATGCCCATGGCCATGTTTTTGCGAAGGTCACCCGGGAATTCCCGCGGGAAACGGGCGGGAACACGCCGCCGGACCGGGAAGAAACGGTCGAGAAGCTGATGACCTACATGGCCGCCAGTGATATAGACCAGGCCATGATCGTCCAGATGGGCGGCGCGACCCCGGCCCACCACGCTTACGTACTGCACTGCCTCAGGACCTATCCCGATCGGTTCCTGGGCATCGGCCTGATCCCGGAGGAGGTTTTCCCCTCGCCGCAGGAGCACATGGACCGGTTGACGGACGGCACGGGCATCGTAGGGTTCCGCCTTGGACTGGTCGGCGGTCCGAGGGACCCCTTCGAAAGTGTGGACGTCCGTACCCTGCGAACCTATCCGATCTGGAAACACGCGGCGGAGAAAGACCTCGTACTCTGGATGTATGTCCGCGCGACGGACGCCCACCTGATCGCCTACCTGGTGGACGCTTTTCCCCAGGTGCGGGTGGTGCTCAACCACATGGGTATCTGCCCCGGAGAAGGAAAGGGCAGCCACGACCGGTGGGGCCGGCCCCAGATCGACACGCCGTCGTACAATCCCGCCTTCCACACCACCATCCGCCTCTGCAAATACGATAACGTGACGACGAAGTTGTCGGGCCATTACGCCTTCAGCAAGGAACCCTTCCCCTATCCGGACCTGGAGGGATGGAACAGGGCACTGCTCACGTCCTTTGGCGCGGACCGCCTCATGTGGGCGACCGACTTCCCGTGGATCTACGAAGAACCCGGATACGACAAGCTGACGAAACTGGTCGATGAGGCCATGCCCAATATCAAGCCCCACGAGTACGAGGCGATCATGGGCGGCACGGCCAAGCGGTTCCTGCGCTTTCCGGATCTGAAGTGATACGGATCGCAACAGTACGCGTCTACGTTCCGATCGGAGACCAAAATGAGCGACGATCATAACGGTTTACTGACCAGCGCACACATCCAGGGCCTGGTTCAACGGATGGGAGAAGCGGCCGTCGACTTCACGGCCTCCCTGGCCCCTGATCAGCGGGCGAAAGCGCTCTTCCCCTTCGAGGACGACGACGCCCGCACTTTCTGGGACTACGTGCCCCTTGAGCGAAAAGGCCTGCCGCTCGGCGAGATGGACCGGGGACAGCGGCGCCGGGTCCTGAAGCTCGTGGCCTCGGGGCTGAGCGACACTGGTTACGCCACCACGACGACAATCATGGGCCTGGAAGCCACGCTGGACGCCCGGGAGGGCTGGTCATCGGGCAACTGGCGGGATCCTACCGACTACTACGTGTCACTATTCGGCACGCCTTCGGACCACGATCCCTGGGGATGGAAATACGAAGGGCATCACGTTTCCATCAACTATACCATCGCCGGGGGACGGATCGTCGCGCCCACGCCCTTCTTCTTCGGGGCGAATCCGGCATCGTCCGCGCTCAACGGCGTCAGTTCGCTCCGGCCCCTGGGCAACGTGGAAGACCTGGCGCGGCAACTGGTGCGAGCACTGGACGAGGAACAACGGAACAGCGCGCTGATCGCGGCGGTCCCGCCGGGGGACATCGTCACGGTGAATCAGCGGTTTATAGAGGAAAACAGGGAGAAACCGGACCGGCTGGCCCGGACGGACGTGCCCTATGATGCGGTGCGGTACACAGAAACGCCCCGCGGCCTTTCCGGTGCAGGCATGAACGACGGGCAGCGGGAAATGCTGGAGGCCCTCATCGGAGAATACATTCACCGCATGTCCGACGCCGTCGCCGAGATCGAATCCGACCTGTTAAGAAAGCACGGCGTGGGCGACGTCCACCTGGCCTGGGCCGGCGGCCTGGAAGCCCGGCAACCCCACTACTACCGCCTGCAGGGCGGACGGTTCCTGGTGGAATACGACAACGTGCAGAACGACGCCAACCACGTGCACACGGTCTGGCGCAACCCGACGAACGATTTCGGCGCGGACCTGCTCGCCCATCACTACCACACCGCGCACGACCACGGGGTGGTGCACCGGCACTGAGCAGGCGGCAAGATTGACGGACGCGGCCTGCTGGTTCCCAGCACGCGGCGCGCCGGCTGGCGCGGCATCAGTTATCAGTACCCCTTGCGCTTGTCGATCACGCTCGTCAGCGGCCGTCCATCCAGGTAACGGCGCAGGTTTTCGCAGAACAGGGCCACGCACCGGCCGTCCCGGTTGGGAGAGCCCCCGGCGGTATGGGGCGTGATCACCACGTTTTCCATCTTCCACAGCGGATGGTCACCGGGTAGCGGCTCCTTCGGCACCACGTCCAGGCCCGCGCCGCCGATCCGTTTGCCTTCCAGCGCTTCGAGCAGGGCCGCTTCGTCGACGATCCTGCCCCTGGTGACGTTGATCAACAGCGCGTGGTCTGGCATGCGGGCGAAGGCGGCCCGGTCGAACAGCCCCTCCGTCTCCGCCGTCAGAGGCGCGCAGACGGCCACGACGTCCGACTGTTCCAGGAGCGCATGGAACCGGTCCATGCCCCAGTAGGCCTCTACCTCATCCGGTACTTCCACATCCTCCGGATCCACGGCGACGACGCGCATGCCGAAGGCGGACGCCCGTATGGCCAGTTCTCGGCCGGTTCCCCCCAGTCCCACGATGCCCATGGTCCGGTCCACCAGTTCCCACGAAGCGTCGCGGATGGGCCAGCGCGGGTCCCAGCCCGGATTTCGGATCGCGGTGTGGATACCCCGGGTCAGCGCGAGCAGGAGCGCCATGGCGTGGTCGGCCAGGTGCACGCCCACGAAGCCCTTCGCGCTGCACAGCACCACGTCGCTTTCCACCAGTTCGGGATACAGCAGTCCGTCCACGCCGGCGCCCCAGCTCTGGATCCAGGCGAGCTTTCTCCTTCGCGCGAAGAGGGCCCGGGTGATCTCGCCGCAGACCACTTCGATCTCCGGCATGACGGCCAGCGCCTCCTCCTCCGAATCCACCCTTACCACCCGTACTTTCTCGTCGACCCGGCGGATTTCGTCGACGAGGGGTTCGATCAGATTCATCCTGAGCAGGACGTTCATGGCTGCACCTCGGGGTAGTCGGGAATCAGGTTCGTTGCTTGAGATGGGAAGCACCCTTCCGTGCGATTTCGAAGGCGGTTTTGCCGTTCCTGTTCTGCACGTTCGGGTCCGCACCCCCGGCGAGCAGTGCTTCCGCGGCCTCGGCGTGTCCTTCGTATGTCGCCCTGTGCAGGGGCGTACGGCCTTTGCGATCCTGCGTGTCCAGGTCGGCGCCGGCCGCCGCCAGCAGCTTCACCGCCTCCGCACGGCCGCATTCGGCGGCAAGCTGCAGGGGGGTCCGATGGGCGTCGTTCCGCGCGTCTACCTCCGCGCCGCGGTCCAGCAGCCACCGAAGACATTCCAGCGAACCCGCCCTCGACGCCCAGTGCAGGGGGGTCATCCCGTACGCGCTGACCACCGAACCCGCCCTCGACGCCCAGTGCAGGGGGGTCATCCCGTAGGGGCCTGTCATCCGGGCGGGGCCGGGGG